>JAAUUD010000218.1 GCA_012031655.1 Anaerolineae bacterium
CCCTACTATCCGGAAGGCTACGTCTATCCGGACTCCTCGAGGGCCTGGGCGGGCGAGAACCGCGCTTCACGGTCCGCTACACCAGTGTAGACGAAACCGCGACCTATCTACCCAGCGAACAGCAAGTGATCGTCGTGAACATCAATGGCGACGTGCGCGCCTATCCGCTGTTGCTGCTCAACAACCATGAGATCGTGAACACCTCTATTGATGGCGTGCCGATTGCGGTGACCTTTTGCCCATTGTGCAATGCCTCCATCGTTTTTGAACGCCAGGTCGGGGGCCGCGAGCTGCATTTTGGCGTGTCGGGCTTGCTGCGCAACAGCGACCTGATCATGTTCGACCACGAGACGGAATCCTGGTGGCAGCAATTTCTGGGGGAAGCCATCGTGGGCGAGTATCTGGGCACACAGCTAACCTTTGTGCCTTCGCTGGTGGTCAGCTTTGGCGAGCTTCAGGCCAATTTCCCGGAAGCCCGCGTGCTGGCCAACCAGGCTGGTCACTCGCCAGACCGCGTTTCCTACGCCGGATATGATGAACGCGGCGTGCCTTTCCTGTTCGAAGGCGAAATTGACCCACGCCTCTTCCCAACGGAGCGCGTGCTGGCCATTTTTGGCGCCCAGGAAGCCGTCGCCTATCCCTTTGGCAGCCTGGCGGAAGTCGGCGTGGTGAATGATGTCTTTGCCGGGGGGCCGGTCGTGGTGCTGTGGCAACCGGGCGCGGCTTCCCTCTTTACGCCCGACCTGCTGACCGGCTCAGCCGGGTTGTTCAGCCGTCAATTAGCAGATGGCACCGAGTTGACCTTTGAGCGCGCCGAGGATGGCACCCTGCGCGACACCACCACCGGCAGCCTGTGGAATGTCTTTGGGCAAGCCACAGAAGGAGAACTGGCCGGGACGCAACTTGAACTCCTGAACGCCCATCCGCACTTCTGGTTTGCGTGGGCGGCCTTCCAGCCAGAAACCCGGGTCTGGCAACCACCAGCAACCGGAGATTCCTAAAGCTGGCCCTTGTCCCGCAGGTGGCGCTTGGCATCGGGCGTCATGCGCGGGTTACCGGGTTGGGGGTGTAGCGCATCCGAGGATGCGGCGCCCCTGATCTGCCGGGAAAGGTGGTGATGCTGAAGCGGCGACCCGCCTTCCGGCGCCCCTCCTGGGTTGATGGCGATGTAAAACAGGTGGCCTTGATGTGCCTGGAGGAAGCTGCGGACTTCCTCCAGCGTGCCTACAAAGTTATTGCGGGCGGCCTCCTGGCGCGGCGTGAGGATCAATGGCCCCTCCAACAGTTTTTCGTCATATTGCGGGTTACCGGCTTGCAAGGGGGCGTAGGCGCTCCAGCCCTGGTTGTGCCGCAACCATAAGAAGCCATCGTTAAAGGCATAGTGCGTGGCCAGGAACTGCTGACCGCTATGCAAGCCACCCACAAACTTATTGTTCAACGAAGGCCGCGGGCGAATCCGCAAGCGTTGAACCAGCACCCGGCATTCTGCCGGGACCGCCAGCGCCACCACAGGGTAGGGCGGCACCTCATCTTGCTGGGCTTCTTGCAGGTAATTGCCGAGGAGGTTCATGAGGCTGTTGTCAGTGCCCAGTTCGTAACTCAGGTCAGCGCGCAAGTTCAAGCCATAGACGCAAAAGGCCAGCACTTCGGGGTCGTGGCCGTAAACATGCTGGTCCAGCCAGCGCAGGTCCTGAAAGTAGTGTTCTTCCACAGGTCCCAGGCCCAACCGCTCCCAGACCGGACCTAACGAACGCCATCCGGCCAGGTTTGCTCCGAATTCTGCCAGCCAATTCTCCAGCACGCGCCCAGCCCCGGCGTGTGTGATGATCAAATGCAAGGGGAGCTTCTCGCGGCGGCAATAATCGCGCAAGTGGCGATAAGCCCCCACCAGCGGGCTAGCCCCGTGATAGCCCTGCGGATAAGGCACCTCGTTGATCAGGCGGCGGGGGGGTGGTGGCGCGGGGGGTCAGGGAGGTTCATGCCTGCGCCGTAAGCCACATAGGGCAAAAGTGGATAAACCTCACGCAACCCAACCAGCGCCCCATACCGAGCCGCAGCCTCCAACACAGGCTGATAAGGTGCCCAATCCGCCGGCGAAGCAGCGATGCTGCTCGGGAAGTGCCCCACACATAAGCGCACGTTCAGGCGTTGCCGAACCTGGGCAATCGCCAGCGCTTCGAACGCGATCCCTTGTGGGGTTAGGGTGTTGCTCTCAAAAACCAGGTGATAGGCCCAGGGTGCCGCACTGACCACGGGCGACAACAGTTCGACCAGGGCATTAACCGCCGCTTCAACCGAAGGATAGCGCGTCACAAATGCTGTGGCATCCCCCAGGTTGACTCCCTGAAAAAGAGTAATGGCGTCCGGGCCAACTGCTTCATAAGCGCGGTTGAGCAGTTCGCTGCTGCCAGCGACCCCCAACCCGCGCGGTGGGGCCGCCCGCAACTGCGCCAGCACACGGTCTTCTGCTAGGCTCCCTGCCTGGAGCCAAAAACCCAGCTTGGATGGCATAACGCTCGCACTCCCTCGTTATTGGCTTGATTATGCCCAGATTCTCGTGCCAAAGCCAACGACGCATCTACGGCTACAGGGTCCTCTTGCCTCCTGCATTGTTCCAAAAGGGTGCCCGGTTCTATAATAGAGCCTGCCAATAGCCATGCGGGAGCGAATTGCCGTGAATCGTCCAATGCTGATCACCCTCCGGGCGCTGTGTGTGTTCATCGCGGGGCTATTGGTCGGGTTGCACCTGCTTTCGCCCGCACCGATCCACGCGCAATCGGCCAGCATCCCTCCCGCGACCACCCCTTCGGGCACTTGCATGTCACTCGAAGCGCTGATGAACCTGGAACAACTGCCGCCGGCCCTCGTCCAGGGCGGGGGGCGTGCGCTCGCCGGAGTGCCGATTGAAGCCAGCCTGACAGCAGACGATGCCGGGGATCGCTGGATTGTGGGCGGGTCTGCGGCAGGGGAGTTTACCGCTTTGGTGGAAAGCGACCTCCCGCTAACCTTACAGCTTTTTGATGGCCTGGACCGCCTCGCGAGCGCAACCGTGCCCGCAGGCGAGAGCGAAACCCCTTTTGAGTTCCCACGGGATGGCCTCTTTACCCTGATTGTTCAGCGCAACGACCTGACCAACCCGGCCCAGACAGGCACCTATCGCCTGGAACTGCGCGGGCAAGTGGCCACCCACATTGCCCTGGATGATCCCCAGACTGCCCAGGGTACGCAACAATGGCTGTTCTACCTCCGGAACGGGAATGGCCAGCCCAATATCCCGCTGGCCATTCAGCTAGCGGGCGCAGGCAGCGCCAGCGTGCGGCTCTCCAGCGGTGGGGCAGAACTTCTGGCGGAGTCGCTGACCCCAACTGAGGCTAGCCCGGCCCTTAACCTGGCAACCAGCGGCTATTATGTGCTAACGGTTGAGCCAGAAACGAACGACCAGCCCTACCAGGTTACGCTCGCTTCTGAGCCGCTAGAGCGCAGCGCCCAGCGGGCGGTGCTGAGCGCTTTTGCCCCGCCCCGTTGGGAGCAAATTGGCGTCCCCCCTGTTTTTTCCGTTGACGATGGCGCCCTGACAACGGAATTGGATGGCGTTACGCTCCGCGTGGCACCCGATATTCTGACGAGCGTGGTGGTGGCCCCCTCGATTCGCCTGGGGCTGGGTGGGGAAGAACACTTCATCCGCTTTGTACAGCAAACGACCGAGCAAGTCGCTCTATTGGATGGCCATCTGTCTATCCGTCTGCGCAACGGGGGCGAGATCTTCGTGCAAGATTACGCCTGGCGCGGCGAATTGGAAGACAGCACAGGCAATTTCATCACGCTGGTGCTGCCCAGCGGCCAGAGTATCCGCCTGGATTGGAGCTTTGCCCAGCGCTTACTCATTGATGAAACCTGCGTGGGCCTTCAGGGGCGGCAGGGCGAGCGCATCCTGGCTGAAGGCACGGAGATCACCGCACGCCCAGCGGCCAGCGGCGCCAGCTTTCCCATCGAGGTGGTGGGCGCTGGCGGCAGCTATCGCATGGATGTCGATTGGAACGGGCTGGACCGCGTCGTTGCCGTGGATGAGCGTGTACAACTGGATTTTGACGCCTACACACGCACCATTCTGACGGATCAGCGCAGCCTGACGTTGCGGCGTAGCGGTCCAGAAGAGGCCCCTACCCAGACCTTGCTGGCGGAAGGTAGTCCCTACATCCAGACGGACTGGGAAAACATCCGGCGCATAGAAAGCCTGGGCGAACAGACCCTTATTGACGTGCTGGACGCGCGCGAACGCATCGTACGGCGTGGGCGGGTGCTGGATACCCTCCAAACGCAAGCGGGGGTGTTGGGGCTCACGTGGGCTGATGGCAGCGGCAACCTGATCCTGCCCGCCCAGGAGGATTTCCTCCAGCTTGAACTCCCAGCCCAGCCAGCGCCCTATGACCCCGCAGCCTTGCCTGGGCAGGCAGGCTACCTGCCCAGCAACCAAAACAACACCGGGCAGGAGTGCCTGCCGCTGGCGAACGCTTTTGAACTGAACTGTGCCCCCAATGGCATGGCCAACCCCGCCAATGGAAATCTATCGCTTTCTGTCACTGACCTCTATGCGCGTGGCTATCGGCTGGACCTCACGCTTTCTCGCACCTACAACAGCCTGAATTATCAACTGAACGGACCTTTTGGGTTCGGGTGGAATACCGATTATCTGCTGGATTTTGATATTCCCTACGACCCAGACCAGCAAGCGCGCTGGGTTGCGGCGGACCATCCCTATCTGATGGGGCTGGACCTGCGCCAGGCCTGGCGCGGACAGCTGATCCTGACCACAGCCAGCGGTTCGCGCCATGTGTTTGAAGCCGCCCGCCTGGGGGCTCCCCTGCGGGCAGCCAGCCTGCCCAACTGGGAAATCCTGGCACGGCCTAACACCCTGGCGGACCCCTGGCGCCTGGTGCGGGCTGATGGCGTGATCTACGATTTTGACCGCGCCGGGCGCCTGGTGGCCATCAGCCATCCTCACGGCGGACGGTTAAGCATCCAGCGCGAGGCCCAAGCCCCCGCCGCAGTCTATCGCATTCAGGATGACGTGGGCCGGAGCCTGCTGCTGGAGTTCAACGCCGAGCAGCATATCATTCGCAGCAGCCTCTACCAGGGCGACACGCTGCTGGAACAAAACACCTATCGCTACACCGACGGCTATCTGGTCGGCGTGAGCTATGCGGACGGCAGCGAGGCTACCTATCGCTACACCGAGGCCGGGCAACTTGCTGAAATCAACGATCCGCGCGCACCTGGCCCGGCCCAGGCCAGCTACACCTATGCAGAAGATAGCGCACGCCTGCAAAGCATCCTCCTGCCAACCGAACAACCCACCGGCGCGCTTCCTTATCGGCAGTATGCTTATCAAGTGGGTTCCACCGAGCAGCAAACCGAAGTCACCGACGAATGGGGGCGAACCATCCGCTGGCGCTTTAGCCAGGCCGGTTTGCCCCAGGCAGCCTTTCGGGCGGTGGCGCGCAGCGAGCCGTTTATTGCCGGGGCGGTTGGGGACACTGAACTTGTGGAGACCGTTTTCGTGGCTGCGGAAGATGCCGCGCGTTATGACAGCATCAACTACCCTGGCTATAACGCCATCCTGGGCTATACCCAGGGCTGGCTAGCCAGCATCACCAATCCAAATGCCATCATCAGCTTTACAGCAACCTACACCGACAGAACCCTGGGAGGTGAGGCGCGCCCCGCCCTGGCTAGCTATAGCGTTAGTGGCCAGGTCCAGGCGCGTTATACCTATGATGAACAGGGACGGTTGCTTAGCACCACCAACGCCGATGGCATTACCACCCGCGTGCTGGAGTTCCATCCACGTTTTGGGTTGCCGACCCAGGTGTTGGTCGAATATCCCGAACCCGAAGAACCAGCAGAAAGCCTGACCCTGCGCTATAACGAGCTGGGGCACCTCATCGCCCGCGAAGGACCACGCGGCACCTGGCGCTACACCTGGGATGCCCTGGGCCGCCTGACGGGCCTCTCGCTACCCCTGGAGCAGGAATACAGCCTGCGCTACACAACCCCGGAATCCCCTGGGGGGCTTCGTGCGACCGCAAAGTTACGTCGATCCCCTCGGAGGCGCTCACCCGCTACCTGCTATGATG
>JAAUUD010000219.1 GCA_012031655.1 Anaerolineae bacterium
GGCACGCGCCCGCTCATCACGTAGCCGATGTTGCCTTCTGCATCTGCGTAGACGAAGTTGGTCGCTGGCAGGTCGAACAGGCCCACTGCCGCCTGGAACGTCTGCCAATCGCCAGCCCGGTTGAGCGCCTCCACCGCGCTAAAGGCCCGGTTGCCATCCTGGGCGCCCAGCGCAGGGCCAACGGTTGCTCAATGCCCAGCACCTCATGCACCAGCGGCCCAAAGCGCGAGAGGCTGACCGTCACCGTCAGGCTCTCGCCGCCGCGCACCAGGATTTCCTCCTGGCGGGTTCCAGGGGCAGCCAGGTGTCTTCAAAGCGATAGCGAGCGGCCTCATCCAGTTCCATCAGGTAGAGGTCTGCCACGTCGGTGCCAACGTTGGTCATGCCCCAGGCGATTTGCTGGTTGTGGCCAATGACCACCAGCGGCGCCTGCGGCAAGCTATAGCCCACCACATCATAGGGGCAGGCTTCTGAAAGCGGCGCGCAGTGCAGGCCCAGCATATACCAGATCGCCGGGAGTTGGATGCCCAGGTGGGGGTCGTTGGCCAGCATCGCCGCCCCAGAAGCAGAGCGCGTTCCGCTCACCACCCAGTTGTTGGAACCCAACGCTTGCACGCCCAGGCTACGCAGGTTCGCCAGCGTCTCTAGCCCGTTCAGCGGGGCGGCGGGGAGCGGTTGATGGGCTGTCGGGGAGAGGGTTGCGCCTGGTTCGGCGATGACGGGATGGATGCCATAGGGGTATTCCGGCAGCAACAAAGCCCCGGCAAAGGGTCCAGCATTCTCCTGGATCAGGTAAAGCGCGGTTTCCACCTCCAGGCCGCCCAGCGCCAGCGAGCTGCTCATCACCAGTTGCCAGAGCTGGCTATCCAGCGGTTGCCAGGGTTCGATGGCTTCAATTTCGGGGAAGTATGCATATTCCGGTGCCACCGCCTGCGGCGGTTTATCCGCCAGCCAGGCGTTCACGCCCGCTGCGAAGGCCTCCAGCAGGGCCTGGCCCTCCGGGGAGTTGAGCGCCAGGTCACGCATGGCGAGTTCGGTCAGGTTCAGCGTGCGGAAGAAGCGGTCCTGCTCGGCGTAATCTGGCCCAGCGAGCGCTGCCGCCTGCCCCGTGCGGTTCGGCGGGCCCATTCCATCTGCCACCAGCGGTCGCGTGCGTGGAGGTAGCCCTGGGCCAGGACGAGATCGTGGGCGGTGGTGGCGTAAATGTGCGGCACGCCAAAAGCATCCACCTGCACCGTGACCTCGGCTTGCAGCCCCGGCAGGGTAAGCGCCGGGGCCGCATCAGCCTGCGAAGGGCGGGGCCGCATCGGCGCCAGAACAAGACAAACAGCCAAAATCAACCAGAAGCGCCGCATGGGTTTATGCTCCCGACAGTCAGTGAATAAGGTTTTTTGAGCCTGATTCTATTCTAGCGCGGTCTGGGACAAATTGCCCTTAGCCAGCCTGGGGAGCCATCCGCGCCGGATACTGAAACGCATACAAAAACCATTCGGCCATCTGCGCGGCAATTTCAACCCCTGTGAGCGGCCCCCCGGCCCGGTACCACACCCCGACCCAGTTCTGGGCGCCCAGCACCATCCGCACCGCCAGCTTAATATCGTTGATCACGAACACGCCCTGGGCCACCCCTTCTTGCAAAATCTGGCGGAAGAGCCGCTCGAAGGCATCGCGCCGGGCAATGTAGGCTTCGCGTACTTCGGGGATGTCCAGCAGGGTGCGGATTTCAAAGACCATCGCCGCCCCAATGGCCACATTTTCAGTCACCCCCAGGATGTGCATGGTCACGGCGGCGCGGAATTTCTCTGCCGGGGCCAGCGCTTGCACCGCGATTGCCTCAATTTGCGTGGTGATTTCTTCCAGCCCGGCCACCAGCACCGCCAGCAAAATCTCTTGCTTGCCCTGCGGAAAGTGGTGGTAGAGGCTGCCCGCGGTCAGGTCAACGGCGCGGGCAATGTCTTCCATTTTGGCGCCGTGGTAGCCCCGTTCGTAAAAAACGCGGGCCGCAGCCAGCAAAATATCCGGGCGTTGTACGGTCAGTTCAGCGGGTTTACGTGCCATGCCAACTTGGTTTATTGAGTGAAGAAACAGTGGCCTGATTATAGAAGATGGCGTCGGTTTGTCAATTCGTGCCGGGCGGGCCGTGCCTCTAACCGAACTATGACCTAAAACCAACCAAACTCCTACTGCTCGCCCCGCCGCAGGCGCTAGAACTCCTGTATACTGTTGCGTACTGGGGGCAAGCGAACCCCTATATTTGGGGGGTCCAGTTGGCCCACCCCCTAGATGTATAGGTCAGAGGGAAAATTTTAAGGTTAAACCCTCTTGCGCTGAGCCTAAAACCTGATACCTTAAAGACATTCGTATAGTTGTAGACGGGTTCGTGTAGCATCGTCCATGAAGTGTCCATATTGCGCCGTGATCGGTGACTCATCGGTGATCAACACCACCAGCGATGCGCGCGGCCTCATCCGGCGGCGGCGGGAGTGCCACGCCTGCGGTAAGCGTTACAGCACGGTAGAGCGCCCAAATTGTGGCCACTCCGCTCATCGTCAAGAGCAGCGGCGAACGGCAGGACTTCAACCGCGACAAGCTGATGCGGGGCATTCGGGTTTCCTGCGGCAAGCGCCCCATCGCCAGCGCAGATATTGACCGCCTGGTGGACCGCGTCGAGGCTCATCTTCAGTCGTTGGGGCAGGATGAAGTCTCGAGCCGCGTGGTCGGCGATATGGTCGTGGAGGAACTCAAGCGCCTGGACCCGATTGCTTATGTGCGCTACGCCATCGTTTATCTGGGCCTGGATGACCTGGAAAGTGTCCGTGCGGAAATCGATGTGCTCCTGAGCGAGCAAAGCCAGCGTGCGGCTTTGCGGGCCAGCCCGCCAGAGTCCATCGAACCACTCGAAGAAACGTAGAACACCGCCTCAACTGATTTTGAAGCGCCCTGCTGCCCATACAACCGGGCAGGAGTCGCTTTGCTATGGCCAGCACAACGCAACCTGACCGCCCCTGGTGGGTCAGCGAGTGAAGGAGAACGGAGGAACAGAGCATGGTTGCAATCGAAAGAAACCCCAGAACCCCACCCCGGGAATTCCAGAAGGTCCCCCTACCCCCGGACCTACCCCAGGAGGTGCGCCTTTCTGACAATGCGCGCACCGTGCTGGAAAAACGCTACCTGCGCAAGGGCGAAGACGGCAAGCCCGTTGAAACCATTGCTGAGATGTTCTGGCGGGTGGCCTATCATGTGGCGCTGGCCGAAGAAGCACTGGGGGGTTCGGCAGAGGCGGTCGGAAGTTGGGCGCGGCGCTATTACGAGCTGCTCAGCCATCTGCGCTTCTTCCCCAACAGCCCCACCTTCACCGGGGCAGGGACGCCGCTGGGCCAGTTGGCCGCTTGTTTTGTGCTGGGCATTGATGACGACATGGGCCGCAGCAACCAGGGGATCTTCCAGACCTTGCGCAATGCAGCGCTCATTCAGCAGACTGGCGGCGGCAATGGTTTTGCCTTTAGCCGCCTGCGCCCCAAAGGTGCGCTGGTGCGTTCCTCCAACGGCGCGGCCACGGGCCCGGTCGGGTTCCTGAAAGTTTATGACAAAGCCTTTGGCGAAATCGCGCAGGGCGGCTCGCGGCGGGGCGCAAATATGGCCGTGTTGCGCGTGGATCATCCCGATATTCGCGAGTTCATCCGCTGCAAGGCCGAAGAAGGGCAGATCGAGAACTTTAACATCTCGGTGGGCATCACGGATGCCTTTATGCACGCTGTGGAGAATAACGCCGATTTTGACCTGATTAACCCACAGGATGGCCAGGTGTGGGAGACGGTGCCCGCCCGCGAACTCTTTAATGAAATCGTGAACTATGCCTACCGCAATGGCGAACCGGGCGTGCTCTTTTTGGATGCTGCCAACCGCGAGAACCCGGTGCCCCACCTCTACGAACTGGAAAGCACCAACCCCTGCGGCGAGCAGTTCCTTGGCCCGTTCGAGAACTGCTGCCTGGGGTCCGTGAACCTGTCCCAGCATGTCACCGCAGATGGGCGCGTGGATTGGGCCAAGCTGCGCGAATCGGTCGAGCTTTCGACGCGCTTCCTGGACCATGTGGTAACGGCCAACGCTTATGTTCCCGCCATCCCAGAGTTGCGCGAGGCCGCCGAACGGGTGCGCCGCATCGGGCTGGGCATCATGGGTCTGGGCGACCTGATGTATGCCGTGGGCGTGCGCTATGGCTCGGTCGAAGGGCAGGAGTTCGCCAGCCAGATTATGGAGTTTGTGCGCTATGTGACCATGGAAACCGGCATCGAGCTGGCGCGTGACCACGGCCCCTTCCTGGCCATCGAAGGCAGCCGCTACGATCCCGCCGACCTCAAGTGGACCGTCCCGCAGCCCATTGTGCCGCACGTCACTGACTGGGACCGCCCCGTGCTGGATTGGGCGCAGATCGAAGCCGGGCTACGCCAGCATGGCATTCGCAATGGCGCGCAGACCACCATCGCCCCCACGGGCACCATTGCCACCGTCTCTGGCTGCGAGGGCTACGGGTGCGAACCCCGTGTTTGCCCTGGCCTATACGCGCTGGGTGGTCAATAACGCAGGCAACAGCAACGACCGCCTCGCGCTGCAATACACCAGCCCGCTCTTTGAACGTGCCTTGCAGGCGCACGACCTCTCCCCGGCGCAGATTGCGGCCATTGTGGAGCAGGTGAACCTGACCGGCTCTTGCCAGGACATCCCCGAAGTGCCCGAGGCGGTGCGCCGCGTTTTTGCTGTGGCGGGCGACATCAGCGCGGAGGAGCACATCCGCATGCAGGCCGCCATGCAGGCCTGGGTCGATAATGCTATTAGCAAAACCTGTAACTTCCCTGAAACCTCAGAGAGGCAAGATGTCGCGGATGCCTACTTCCTGGGCTGGAAGCTGGGCGCCAAGGGCCTGACCGTCTACGTGACTGGCAGCCGCGAGAAAGTGGTGCTGGAGACCAAGGCCACCCAGGCCCAGAAGCAGCAACCCACCGCCGAAGCCCAGCCCGCCCCGGCGCAGCCCGCCCTCGTGGAGCAAGCACCGCTCTTTAACGAGGCCAAAAAGCCGCGCCCGCGCAGCCTCGTCGGCAAGACCTACCGCATCGAAACGCCTGCCGGGACCACCTACGTCACCATCAATGAGAATGGCTATGGCGAGGGCCAGCCGTTCGAGGTGTTCATCCACACTGGCAAGACGGGTAGCGAGGTGATGGCACTCTCCGAGGCGATGGGGCGGCTCATTTCCCAGATTTTGCGGATGGCCAGCACCGTCAGCCCGCGCGACCGCATCCGCGAAGTGGCCCGCCAACTCGCCGATATTGGCGGCGACCGCCCGATTGGCTTTGGCGTAAACCGTATCCGTAGCCTGCCAGATGCCCTGGCCCACGTGATGGAAGAATATCTGACCGAAACTGACGACATACCCGAAGCCGAACCTTCGGTCTACGTAACCGCCGTCAATCAGCCGCAGTTGCCCCTGCCGGAACGCGGCGCCAAAGACCGCTTTGCGGACCACATCGGCGACATCTGCCCCTCGTGCGGGGCCGCGACCCTGGTCCGCGAGGAAGGCTGCATGAAGTGCTATTCCTGCGGGCACAGCGAGTGCTAGCCCGCTTCTGAAGGTTGAAAGGCAGCCCTCACCCCCAGCGCAAGGCCAGGGGGTGAGGCGCCTTTTCCCCCTCCTGCTTACAGCCCCAAACGGGCGCGCACGTCGGCGTAAGCCTGGTGCTGAATAAACACCTTCTCAAGGTCTGCCTTGGCGCGGCTTTTTTCGCCCAGCGCCTCGTAGACCAGGGCACGCTCGTAGCGCAGGGCCAGCAGAAGCTCGGCGGGGCGGTCTTTGGTGCGGCGCAACGCCGTTGTCAGGATTTCGCGGGCGGCGGTGGTCAGGCCCAGGACTTGCAAGGCACGCGCTTGGTAGAGCAGCAACGCCCCGTGCAGGTAGGTTTCGTTTTCGGTGCCCGCCGCCAACGCGACCACCCGTTGCGCTGTCTCTGCCGAGGCGTCCCCCTCCAGCAACAGTTCGGCCAGCGAAACCCGCGCCACAACGTCCGTGGGCTCTGCCGCCAGCATCGCCTCCAGCAAGGCGATGGC
>JAAUUD010000220.1 GCA_012031655.1 Anaerolineae bacterium
CACCACCACCTGCGCGCCCCGGCTGGCCAGCAACAACGCATGCGAGCGCCCCAGCCCGCCGCCCGCGCCCGTGATCACTGCCACGCGCCCATCATACCGAAAGTGTTCGTTCGCCATTTCTTCGCCTCTAAATCTGTTTGGATAGCCGTTCTGGCGCCCGATTGTAAGGCAAAACGGCGGGGCGGCAAGGCCCCCACCCCGCCAGGGCTGCTTGACAAACCGCCCCACCCGCCCACACACTGAAGGAAACCCACTCCAGCGGAGGTTCCACTCCATGCGTTTGCTCAGCCTGCTCTTTGGCCTGACCTTGCTCGCCCCGCTACCAGGATGGGCACAGCCCGCTGACCCGCCCCCCTATCGCCTGGCCGTGGTCGAAAGCACGCCCACCGGCGACGAACTCTGGCTGATGGACCCCACTGGCGCCGCGCGCAGCCTGCTCTTTCAGTCCGTAAACCCCATCATCGCGCTGAGTTGGTCGCCGGATGGGGACGCGCTGGCCCTCATGACCGAAGAGGAAATGTCCGGCCAGATCCGGCTCCTCCGCCAGGACCTCCCGGCGCCAGGGGCAACGCCCCCCGCCCCGCAGGTGCTGCCCCTGGCGCCGCAAGCGCTGCCGATTGAGGTCGTCTGGTCACCGGATGGCGCGTGGCTGGCAGTGACGTGTTATTGCGGCGATGGCGGCGCTGACCTCTATCGCCTGCGCCCGGATGGGAGCGACCCGCAACGCCTGACGACCTTCCCCAACGCCAGCGAAGTCCGCCTGCCGCGCTGGTCGCCGGAGGGCGAATGGCTGGCCTTGCACGTCCTGGGGCCGCAGGGTGGCCTCTACCGGGTGCGGGTGGAGGGCAGCGACCTGGAACAACTTGCTGAGGGGCATTCGACGGATGTGGCCGCGAGTTGGTCGCCGGATGGGGCGTGGCTGGCTTACCGCGCCCTGCCCGAAGCCGAGCCAGAACTGCACCTGCTGAACGTGGACACGGGCGAACGCGCCGTGCTGGACGCGGTGCGCTTTGGCGCGGTGGCCTGGTCGCCAGAGGGCGAATGGCTGGCCCTGAGCGCCCAGGTAGAAGGGGTTTTTGGCGTGTTTCGGCTGCGGCCCGATGGCAGCGACCTGGAACGGCTGGCGGAGGGCTTCGTGCAGGGGCTGAGCTGGTCGCCAGCGGGGACGCCTTGTTCTTCATCCAGCCAGATTCCGCCGCGCTACTGCGGCTGGACCTGCCCGGCGGCGACCCCCCGCCCCCTGACGCCCCCCCGAAAACACGGTGCGCCTGTTTGCGCTTTCGCCCGTGGGCAGCGCGCCCTAATTCCAGCTAAAGATGCCCATCCGCCCCGGCCCGATGACCTGCGGCGGCGCGCCGGGCGTGGCGACATCCAGCAACGAGACCACCTGCTGCCCGCCCTGCGTCACCTCGCTATAGACCAGGTAGCGGCTATCCGGCGACCACAAGCGATGGCTGCGCGCAAACTGGTCAAAAAACGAGAGGTAGTAGCGCATGTCCTCGCTCAGCAAAAAGTTGCCCAGCACCAAGCCGCGCCCCTGGGCCAGCTCATAGACGTTCCAGCTTAGCGAGGGCACCTGCTGCGGTTGCTGGAGGCTGGGCAGGCCCGCCCCGGGCCGGTTGCCATCCGGGGTCAGCGTGATGTAGGCCAGGCGCGCGCCATCCGGCGACCAGAAAAAGGCCAGCGCTTGCGGCGCCACGTCCGCCACCAACGCCCCATCCGCCGCGCTGATGATCCGCAAAGCCCCGTTCGGCCCATCCAGATAGGCCACCTGCGTCCCATCCGGCGACCATTCGAAATACACCACGCTTTCCAGCCCTTCGACCAGCGTTGTGCGCTGCTCGCCTTCGATCACCACCAGGCTGGAGGTGCCATCGCCCGCCGCCAACGCGGAGAGGATGCGCCCATCCACTGGCGACCAGTCCACCGCCTGCTGAACACCCTGCTGGTCTGGCAGGGTTGCAACAATCTGGGCGCTTTCCAGGTCATAGAGCTCCAGGGGTGCGGCTAAAGCGCGCCCAGACCATGGTCTGGCCATCGGGCGAGAAGTCGTAGTAGAAGGGGTTGCCCGCCGCCACCTCGCTCACCGTCACGGGCACGGCTGGCCCACTGCGCACCTGGCGCACCGCCAACCCGCCTTCCGCCTGGGTATAGAGCACGGCCAGGTCGCGGCAATTGCCTGCCGGGCAATCGCCCGGGGACCAATAGGCATAGGTGAAAACCTCGTTGGGCGCAGCGAAGACGCCCTTGGGGCTGGCCCCGCGCTGGCCTGGATGAAGATGCCCAGGTTAAAAGGGTTGGCGGGGTCGCGGTCCACGCCAAAGAAGGCCAGTTGACCATCACTGGCCCAGGTCGGCCAGGCATAGAAGCGCACCGGCATCTGCAAGCGCGCATCGGTGGTCACCGGGCTGAGCGTCTGGCTGGCCATGTCGTAGCGCTGGATGTTGCCTTCCAGGTCCGCGATGGCAATTTGCCCGGCGGGCACCGCCCCGGATTGGGCCTGGGCACCGCCCAGCACCGCCCCCAGCAACAGCACCCCCGCCACCCACCCGCTTGCCTTCTTGAGCATCACCGCACCCTCCTGCCTATACTTTTCCGCATCCATCACGCATCAGCCCTCCCCCTAAACCCATCCTGAACGGGCTTTCGGCCCTGGGCGCGGGGCTAAAAACAGCCAGCGCAGCGGCGTTAGGGAGAGGGGCCGGGGCCAACAATCGGCATCGCCGGAGTGGTCACCCAGGTCCGCCGCCGCGCCAGCCGGTCTATTTATCCGGCCCCTTATACGAAACCCGCGCCCCGTCCGGCACCTGGCCATTGGGATATTTGCCCAGGATGTCCTGGCGGGTGGCGTCCGTGCCGATGATCACGTTGCGCCCGATGATTGTTTCTGCCGGGATGTCTGCATTTTTGCCGATGGTGGTCAGCCCCAGGTCGTTGGCGTCTTTTTCCAGCCGCCCCACCCGCGCATTGTGGCCAATGTTCACCTGCTTATCCACAATGCAGCGTTCCACCACCGCGCCGCCCTCAATGGCCGTATCCGTGAGCACGATGCTATCGCGCACTACGGCATTCGGGCCGACGTAAACGCCCGGCGAAAGCACGCTGCGCTCCACCACGGCCCCCACGCAAACCTCCGCGCCATCGGTGATGAGGCTATCCAGCACCACCGCCCCAGACCGGATGCGGACCGGCGGGCGTTCCTCGCTGCGGGTGTGGATGACCCAATTGCGGTCCTGCAAGTTCATGGGTGGGCCTTCTTGCAGCAGGTCCATGTGGGCGTGCCAATAGGCGTCAATCGTCCCCACGTCCACCCAATAATCGTTAAAGGGATAGGCGTAGAGCCGCAGGCCCTCGCCAAGCATCTTGGGGATGATGTCTTTCCCGAAGTCGTGGCTGGAATTGGGGTCTTCGTCGTCCTCTTGCAGGATGCGGTCCAGCACGGCGGTCTTGAAGATGTAGATGCCCATGTTGGCCAGGTTGCCGGGCGGGTTTTGGGTTTTTCGATGAACTCGCGCACGGTCATGTCCTCGTTGGTGTGGATGATGCCAAAGCGCGGCGCATCCTCCCAGGGGACTTCCATCACGCACAGGGTCAGGTCCGCATCCATGCTGCGGTGATAGTCCAGCATCTGCCGATAGTCCATCATGTAGATGTGGTCGCCCGAGAGGATGAGCGTGTGTTCTGGCCCGCCCCGCCGCACGATGTTCAGGTTTTGCGTCACGGCGTCTGCCGTGCCCACATACCAGTCGGTGTCAAAACGGCCCTTGAAGGGCTGAAGGAGCTGCACCCCGCCGCTAAAGCTGCGGTCCATATCCCAGGGGCGCCCACGGGCGATGTGTTCGTTGAGGGAGTGGGGGCGATATTGCGTGAGCACCAGCACATCAAAGATTTCGGAGTTGGCGCAGTTGCTCAGCGGAAAGTCGATGATGCGATACTTCCCGGCAAAGGGCACCGAAGGCTTGGCGCGCTTGGTGGTGAGCACCCCCAGGCGCGTCCCCTCCCCCCCAGCCAGGATCACGGCACGAACTAACTGAGGCATAGTGAAAACCTTTCCACTTGTTGCTATCCGGTTTGCTGCGGGCGCCGGTGGAACGCCCTTCCCCGCCACGCCCGGCTAACGCAGGGGCATGCATCCCCGGTCAGCGAGCCGGGGACCACTGCTTTCTATCCATCCCAGCCCAACCACACCTCCACATAAACCGGGCGGTGGTCCGACCCGCCCGAAAAACCGCGCTGCACCACATGCGCGGACCCAGGAACGATGCGCTGGCGCATGGCCGGCGACACCAGGAGGTAGTCGATTTGCGAGTATTCCTTGCCGCCCGACCAATAGTGCGTCCAGCGCTTGTTGCTGGGCAGCTCGCTGAGCACATCAAAGAGGCGCAGGTCGGGGTCTTGCAGCAAGGGCGCCAGGGCGGGCGCCTCTGGCGTGTCGTTGAAGTCACCCATCACGATGAACAAGCCATAGTCCGGGTTCGGGAAGCGCCGCTTGATGATCTGCGCGATGGCCATGGCCTGGCGCGTGCGGCGTTCGGTGGCGTTCTTTTCGGCGCGTTCGCGGGCGGCCCCTTTCAGGCCGGGGTCCACAAACTTGCTCTTGAGGTGGGTGTTGAAGATCGTGCACAGCGGCACAAAGGTGTCTGGGTCCAGCACCTCCACCTCCAGCAGATCGCGCGAGAAAATCTTGCCCCGGCGCGGGTCGCCAATGTCGCGCAGAAACTGGTAGGAAACCACCTGCCCCAGCGGCAGGGTGCTGCCCAGCCCCACCTGAATCCCGCGCGGGTCGTTGCCTTCCAGCACAACCAGGTCGCGGAAGTGGTCGCCCAACTGGGCGATGTTGAACTCATAGAACGAGCCCTTGTTTTCCACTTCCTGAATGCCCAGGATGTCTGGCTTGTCTTCGCGCAGGCGCGCCCCCAGGTTAAAGATGTCTTCCAGCTTTTTGGGCTTGGTGCGGCGGGGCCCCAGTGGTCATCCTGAAAATTGTAGGGGTCGTCAAAGCGATCAAAGAAGTTGTTCACGTTATACGTGCCAATCTTCATCTGGCGAACGGGCATGGCGGGTTTCCCTATCTGGCTTGATGGCGACTGCTGCTTGATTGTAGCGCGGGTCCTGCGCCGGGGCAAAAGCCCCGTCTTGCCAGGGTGCCCCAGTCACGGCACAATAGCACGCAGCAAGCAGAAGGGCCACTGCGCGGTGAACGCCAAGCCCTAATCAGTTTAATCCAATGCACAACCCGGTCGGCGGATGGCTGAAACGGGGTGTTTGCTGTGCAGGGTGGCAGAAGGGAAGCCAAGGTGCGCTTACGGGGTCTGGGAAACACAGGGTTAATGATCACGCCGCTGGGCCTGGGGCTGGCGGCCTTGGGGCGGCCTGGCTACATCAACCTGGGGCACAGCCAGGACCTCGGCAGGACTACGCCCTGGACGCCATGCGCCAGCGCGCCTTCGCCGTGCTGGATGCCGCCTTTGCGGGCGGGGTGCGCTACTTTGACGCAGCCCGCTCCTATGGCCAGGGCGAGCGCTTTCTGGGCGAATGGCTGGCCGCGCGCGGCATCTCCGCCGAACAGGTCACCGTTGGCTCCAAGTGGGGCTACACCTACACCGCCCATTGGCAGGTCCAGGCCGAGCAGCACGAAGTGAAAGACCACCGCCTGCCCACCCTGCGCCGCCAATGGGCCGAAAGCCAGGCCGCCCTGGGCAGCTATCTGGACCTCTACCAGATTCACTCCGCCACGCTGGAAAGCGGCGTGGCTGGAACGCCCGACGTGCTGGGCGAACTGGCCCGCCTCAAGAGCGAGGGCATCGTCATGGGCTTGACGCTCAGCGGGCCAGGCCAGGCCGCCACCCTGCGGCGCGCCCTGGAGGTGCAGGTGGATGGCGTGGCGCTGTTTGACTGTGTGCAAGCCACCTGGAACCTGCTGGAACGCTCTGCCGGGGCGGCGCTGGCCGAGGCCCGGGCGATGGGGGTGGGGGTGATCATCAAGGAAGCCCTCGCCAACGGCCGCCTCGACCTCCCGGAACATCGATCCCGAGTTCGCCGCCTCCCGAGGGCGGTTGGAGGAGGTCGCCTCCCGGCTGG
>JAAUUD010000221.1 GCA_012031655.1 Anaerolineae bacterium
GGTGGGCGCCGGGCGCGGCAAGGGCGTCACAAAGAAGCCGGTGGGCTGGCGCGGCGCTTCTTTATGGATGGCGGTTTGCAGCGCCTCGGCAAAATCGCGCACGCGGCTAAAGCGCCCGCTGGCTTCCTTGGCCAGCGCCTTGTGCAGGGTCGCTTCCAGCTCTGGCGAGAGGTCGGCGCGGTGCAGGCTAAGCGGCGTCGGCTGCTCGTTGAGGTGCTTGTGCATCATCTGAAAGGGCGTTTCGGCCTCAAAAGGCAGGCGCCCGGTCAGCAGCGCATAAACCAGCACCGCCAGCGCATACTGGTCCGAGGCCGGGCCTACATCATCACCCCGCCACTGTTCCGGCGCCATGTACGAGGGCGTGCCCATCGTCATCCCGGTGCCGGTGATGTTGCTGGTGGCGTCCAACAGCTTAGCGATGCCAAAATCCACCACAAAGGCAGTCCCCTGGTCATCGAACATCACATTATTGGCCTTGATATCGCGGTGGACCACGCCGCGAGTGTGGGCGTAATCCAGCGCGCTGGCCAGTTGCTGCACGATGGTGCTGATCTCTGCGGGAGAAGGGAACGGGCGTTGGGTGCTCTCGCGGTGGGCGATGCGCTCCGCCAGCGAGCCACCCGTGAGCAAGCGCATCACCACGTAATAGATGAGGGTGGCGCCATCTGCCACGGATTGCATGCCATAATCATAAATAGGGACGATGTGGGCGTGTTCCAGGGCGGCGGCGGTCTTGGCTTCGCGGTTAAAGCGCTCTACATAGTCCGGCTGTGTGACCAAAGAGGAGGAGAGGACCTTCACAGCCACTTCACGCTCCAGGTCTTCCTGATAGGCCCGATAGACCGCGCCCATCCCACCCTCGCCCAGCAGCTTCACCAGCCGATATTTGCCCAGGTTTTTGCCCGCTAATTCATGGATGATCACGGCTTCGCCTTCCTCCACCCATTGCTACGCCACGCGTCCGACTATCAGTGTACTGGGTTTTAGCAGCCCTGGCGAATAGTGCCAGGGGCGTGGCTCAGCTTTCGGCCAGGGGCAGGAGGATGAAGAAGGTGCTGCCCTCGTCCAGCGTGCTTTCGACCTCCACCCGCCCGCCGTTTTGCTCCACCAGCGCCTTGACAATCGAAAGGCCCAGCCCGGTGCCCTCGATCCCGATGTGGCTTTCCAGCGGCACGCGGTAGAAGGTCTCAAAGAGGTGCGGCAGGGACTCCTCCGGGATGCCCAGGCCGGTATCCTGCACAGAAACCACCACCTGCTGCTTCATGCGGACCGCGTTCAGCAACACGCGCCCCCCCGGCAAGGTGTATTTGAGCGCATTAGAAACCAGGTTATCCAGGGCGCGTTCGATCCGCTTTTCGTCGACCTGCGCGGGCAGCGGCTCCGGCGGCAAGGCCAGCTCCAGCGAGATGCCCGCCCCCGCCGCCATGGGCAAGAAGTTCTGGGCCACCTGTTGCAAAATCAGGCCCAGGTCAACCCGTTCCAGCACCACGTTCGCGCCGGTTTGCAGTTGGGCAAGCTCCAGCATATCCGTGATGAGTGCCTGCATTTTGCGGATGCCGCCGTACATTTGCTCCACAAATTCGCGCCCGGAGCGCTCGAAGGCGGGGCCGTCCATGTCTTCCAGGATGGCCGCATAGCCGTAGATAACGTGCAGCGGGTTTTTGAGGTCGTGCGTGGCGGAGCGGATAAACTGCTGCTTCATCCGGTCCAGCCGTTCGTAGTAGTTGATGATCTGGTCGCGCTGGGTGATGACCGTGAGCTGGTTTTCGATGCGGGCCAGCACTTCGCGCCGCTTAAACGGCTTGGTGATGTAGTCTGAGCCGCCCACCTCAAAGGCGTGCACGATGTCTTCGGTCTCATTGAGCGCGCTGATGAAAATGACCGGGATGCCGGCGGTGTCTGAGTCGGCCTTCAGGCGTTCGCAGACCTCAAAGCCGTTCATCTCTGGCATCATGATATCCAGCAGGATGAGGTCGGGCCGCTGGTTCTGGATGGCCGCCAGGGCCAGCCCGCCGCTGATGGCCGGGCGCACCAGATACCCGTTCGACTCCAACAACGCCGTTAACAGATCGAGATTGGCGGTGGTATCGTCCACCACCAGGATGTTAGCTTTGGCAAGCGGAACAGTCATGCGAGCGCCTTCTGGACCATGGCCTGCAAGGTATCAAAACGATACTGTTTTACAATATCCCGAATGCTTTCTGCAACTTTCGGGTGATGCGCTTCAATGTCGGTCAATAAATCATAAATGCGTTCACGATCAATGGCGATGGCGGCTTGCTCCATCTGGATGAGCCAGGCGGGGTCCAGGGCGGCCAGCGCCGGCACGCTCAGGGCCTCGCGCGGGGCCGGGGCCGCGTCCTCGCTATCAGCCAGACCCTTGAGATCGCTATAGATGAACTCGATGCCCAGGTGTTGGCGCAGCTTTTCAAAGAGCGTGGCGGCCCGCATCGGTTTACGCACGTAGTCGTCGCAGCCAGTCTCCAGGATGCGAATGCGCTCGCCTTCCATGCTGGAGGCAGTCAAAGCGATGATCACCATCTGCGGCCCGCCCGGCAGGGCTTTGATGCGGCGGGTGGCTTCGTAGCCGTCCATCACGGGCATGCGCATGTCCATCCAGATGAGGTGCGGCGCCCAGCTTTGCGCCAGGTCCAGCGCTTCCTGGCCGTTGCGGGCGGCACGCACCAGCAAGCCCACCGCCTGGAGTTGCTCCTGCACCAGGCGCAGGTTGTCGGGCATGTCGTCCACCACCAGAATACGCCATTCGCGCTGCGAGCCTGCCGCCAGAGCCACCACGGTGCGCGCTTCTTCGGGGGGCTGGACGTCTTCCGGGTCCACCACATCGACCTGCGCATCAAACATAAACAGGGTGCCCAGGTTGGGCACGCTTTGCAGGCTGATGTGCCCGCCCATCATGCGGATAAACTGGCGCGTGATGGCCAGCCCCAGGCCGGTCCCCTGCTGGCTGGCCAGGCCGCTCCGCGTTTGCCCAAACGGCATAAACAAGCCCTCTTGCTCGTCCTCCGCAATGCCCTGGCCAGTGTCGTCCACTTCAAAAATCAGCGCCGGGTGGGGCTGCTGACCAAACGACACCCGCAGTTCCACCCCGCCTTGCTCCGTAAACTTAACGGCGTTGCTCAGCAGGTTGATCAAAATCTGGCGCAGCTTGCCTTCGTCCGCCCGGATGAAGCGCGGCACATCCGGCTCCAGCTTCAGCCGCAGGTAGAGCTGCTTGGCCTGGGCGCGGACCTGGAACATCTGCACAATGCTTTCCACCTGGCGCAGCACATCAAAGGACGTCAGGTGCAGTTCGGTGCGCCCGGCCTCGATCTTAGACATCTCCAGGATGTCATTCAGCAGGTTAAGCAGGTGGCTGCCGCTGCTGGAAATGATCCCCAGGTGCTCGCGGTCCTGCTCCGTCAGGCGGGGGGAGCGTTCCAGCACTTCGGCAAAGCCCAGGATGGCGTTCATCGGGGTGCGGAGTTCGTGGCTCATGTTGGCCAGGAAGATGCTTTTGGCGCGGTTGGCGGCTTCGGCGGCGTCCCGCGCCTCGCGCAGCGCCTCTTCCACCCGTTTGCGCTCGGTGATGTCGCGCAGGCTGAACAACAAACGCAGGGGCGCCGGGTCCTGCGTCACCAGCGAAAGCGCCACGTCCGCATCAAAGATGTTGCCATCGCGGCGCTGGGCCAGCAATTCGACGCGCGTCGGCTGGCGGTCTTTCAGGATTTGTTCCAGCTGGGCCTGCAATTGCGCGGCGCTTTGCGGCGCGGCCAGGCGGCTCACGGATTGGCCGTAGAGTTCATCCGGGGAATAGCCAAAGAGTTCATCGAAGGCCAGGTTGGTCTGGGCGATGGTGCCATCCGGGCGCGTGACCAGGATGGCGTCGCTGCTGTGCGTGAGGATGGCCTCAACATCCTCTTTGAGCTGCTGCAGGTGGTCGCGGCTGCGGACGATTTCTTCTTCGGCCCGCTTGCGTTCGGTGATGTCCCGTGCCACGCTCTGGATGTGCATGGGGTGGCCATCGCCATCGTAGACCAGTTGCACAGTGAGTTCCACCGGAAAAACGCGCCCGCTGCGGTGGCGGAACAGCCGCTCGTAGGTGGGGATGCTCTCCCCGGCCAGCAAGCGGTGCAGCACGTCCCGGCTGCGGTCGTGTTCCTCCTGCGCCACGATGGTCTGATAATCCAGGCTCAGCAGTTCTTCGGTGCTGTAGCCCAACATGCTGGCCGCCACGTTGTTGACCGCCAGGTGCCTGCCGTTGAGGTCCAGCAGAAAAACCGCGTCGTTGGTGCGGTCAAAGAGCGCCCGATAGCGTTGCTCGTTGTTACGCAGGATTTCTTCGGCGCGTTTTTTGTCGGTGATGTCGCGCCCGACGTAGATCATGCCCAGCGGGACGTTGGCTTCGTCGCGCAGAATCCCGGCGTTGATGGCCACATCAAAGGTCGAGCCATCGGCGCGCAGCCCTTTGAGTTCGCGCACGCCCATTTCGGTGGTCGTGATGTAAGAGGTCCGTAGCTCTCCGGCGGCCAGCAGCGTGTTGATGTTGCGCCGCTCAGGTCCTCTGCCTGGCGAAACCAAACAAGCGCGCCGCCGTCTGGGAGGCCAGCACAATCTGTTCGTGAATATCCGTGACCAGGATGCCATCCGGCGAGGTCTTGAGCAGGGCGCGGTAGCGGGCCTCGCTGGCCAGCAATTCGGCGGTGCGGGCGCTCACCTGAGACTCTAGCTGGGTGGTCAGGATGCGGTTTTCCAGAAAAACGGCAGCCTGGTTGGCCAGATAGGCCAGCACGCGCCGCGCCTGCTGCGGGTGGGGGACGCCCTGCAAGCCCAGCACGCCCAGCACCTCCTGCGGGCTGAGCAACGGCACCAGAAACCAGGGCGGCGCTTCCAGGGGGGTGCGCTGCGTGGCCACCTCGTGCACCAGCGCTTGCAGCGCCGCCGAAAGCGGCTGTGGGTCCACGGTCTGCGCGGCACGCTGCGCCACCAGGTTCATCACCTGGTCGCCATTCACCAGCGCCAGAAAGCCTTCCTCCGCGCCAGAAAGCTGAACAGCAGCGTTCAGCACATCGCGCAGCAAAGTATCAACCTCATGCAACTGGGCCATGTGCTGGCTAAAGGCCAACAGACGGTCAAATAGTTCGGCGTCAATCACCGCAACCACGCGCCTCTATTCAAAAAACCAGGCCAGGGCACCACCCCCGGCAAGTTATCTTTACTCCAGTTTACAGCGAATTGGCGGCGCGTGCTGAAGCCGCCACCCCAGCAGGGCCTAGAGGTTCGCGCCGTTCTGCTGGATCAACTCGCGGTAAAAATGGGCGGAGTCCTTCAACGTGCGCGCCAGGGTCTGGTAATCCACGTGGACCAACCCAAAGCGCGGGCGGTAGCCTTCGGCCCACTCAAAGTTATCCATAATCGACCAATAGAAATAGCCGCGCACGTCCACACCATCCTGCATGGCCTGCTGCAACTGCCCCAGATAGCGCCGGATGAAGTCAATGCGCTGCGGATCGTGCACGGCGCCATCCAGGGCCACCCAGTCCATGCTGGCCAGGCCGTTTTCCGTGACGTAGATCGGCAGGCCATAGCGCTCGTAGACAAAGCGCGGCGCCCAGCGCAGGGCCTCTGGCGTCAGGTGCCAGTGCATCATGGTCTGGCCGCCGCCCACCGGAAAGGGCAAGACCTGCGGGCGGCCATCTGGCCCGGCCTGCACATAAACATCGCGGTAAACGTTCACGCCAAAGAAGTCCAGCGGTTGGCCGATCAGCGCCATGTCATCCGGGCCAAGCGTGGGCATGTCGGCACCATAGAGCGCCTCGGCTTCTGCCGGATAGCCGCCCTTGAAGATGGGGTCGCACCACCAGCTAAAATGATGCCAGGGTCGGTCATCCACGGCAAAGGTCCAGGCCCGGGCTGCTTCGATGTCCTCCGGGCGCTCGCTGGCCGGGATGGCGATGTCGTTGGTAAAGGCCACGCCAATCAGCGCGCCAGGCACGCGCTCCCGCAGCACCTGCACCGAGCGCCCATGCGCCAGCAAAACGTGGTGTGCGGCGCGGAAGGCCTCCCGCCGC
>JAAUUD010000012.1 GCA_012031655.1 Anaerolineae bacterium
GGGCTGATAAACCACCAATAACCGCCGCAACACCTCCAGCCAACCCAGCACATCCCGCCAACGAGCCGTATCCGCAGCGTCGGCTTCTGGCAGGAGAGCGCCCAACAGCCCAACTGATGCAAAGCCAGCAATCCGCTCCGTGGCTTGGTGCCCTCCAGCAAAGCCATAAATTCATCGCGCAACCGTTCCCCGGAACCTCGTGCAGGTGCTGCCCAGCCAAGCGCACATCAGCCAGCGTTGCAGGTTCGATGCGCAAGTCAAAAGCCAGGCTCTGCCGCACAGCACGTAGCGCTCGCACCGGGTCATCCTGCAAGGCGTGTTCGGAACACCGCCGCAGCCCTTTCCTAAACAAATCATGGACTCCGCCCAACGGATCCACAATCCCGTTGAGTTCGCCTTGGAGCGGCACTGCCAGCGCATTCACCGTAAAATCGCGGTCGCCCAGGTCCGCCAGCAACGATGGTCCGCGAAACTGGGCCACGTCAATCACCCAGCGCTCGCCACGAAACGGCACCAGTGCCCGCCCCACGCCGCGCGCCGCATCCAGCACATAAAAATCCCCCTTCAGGGCATTGGCCAGGTGCCGCGCTACGGGTCGCCCATCGCCAGCTGTAGCCAGATCAATATCTTTCGCAAAGCGCTCCCGCAGCGCATCACGCACCACCCCGCCTACCAGATACACATCTGGATACTCGATGAGCAAGTCCTGAAGCGTGTAGATCAGGTCGTGCCAGGCTGGGCTGCGATCCGGGTAAACCAATTCCATGCACCCATCTCCTCTTCCAACCATGTGACGATTATAACGGAGAATTAGTGCCAAAATTTGGTTGACTTCCCTCCTCAAAAGCCGTATAGTGGCTCTTAAAGGGGAGATAAACTGGTTATGAAGTTTTCTTTACTGAACAACCCCCAAGGTGAGACCTAAAAAACACGCTGCGCACTGCCAGCGTGTTTTTGTTTTTCTATGCTCGCTTCAGCATTAGTGTAAGGAGATGCTTCCCCATGGACAGCTCGTACATTAGCAAGGTGGAAAAAGCCAAGCGCTATGCCACCGAACGCCACCGCATTCAGTTCAAGGAATTCGAAGTGGTGATCCACGGCGAAAACCATGACCACATCGTGCGCTACCAGGATGGCAAGTTCCACAGTGATGACCTCTTCTTTCAGCAGCATGGCTACTCTGCCCATACCATGGCCATGGAACGTATCCTGGCCGGGATGATCCCGCCGCCTTCTGCCTCAGAAATGCCGGTGCACGTCGATTCCTCGCTGATCAGCAAGGTCGAAAAAGCCGTTCGTTATGCCCAGGAACCCGACCGAATCCGCTTCCGCCACTTTCTGGCGACCTTTCAGGGCGATAACGGTGCCTACGATGTGCGCTACGAAAACGGCAAGTTCTTTAGCGACAACCCCTTCTTTAAAACCCATGGCTACTCTGCCCACACCATGGCCATGGAACGCATTCTGCAAAACATGATCGAGCCGACACAGACGGAGGAAGTCTAAGCGCGCGGCCTGCGATAACGTTTGCCAGGTAGCCTGATGGACCAAGCCCCCGGGCTACCTGCTGCCTGTTACAACCCTCTCCGTAGCCCAAAGCGCAGAATTGTACGCGATCACTGATTACGCTATACTCTTGCTGAGAACTCAAGTTGAGAGAGCGTTATGCCTAATCAACAGTACCGTAGCGAACAACTGGAACGCACCCTGAAGGGGCTGCATGTAGCCGTGCCTGGCATCCGCGCCTCCGTGGTGGTCAATATTGAGGGCCTCCTGGTAGCCGCTTATCCCCCCGGCAACGACAATAATCCTCATGAAAACCCGACCAGCAGTCCCCAGGTGGCGGCCATGGCAGCAACGCTCATCGGCCTGGCCGAAACCACCCTCAACCGCCTGAACCAGGGGGACTTAAAACGCCTGATGATCGATGCAGATAACGGCACGATGGTTGTTTACCCTGCCAACCGTGCTTCACTAGCGGTCCTGGTGGAAAAGGCACCAAGCTTGGTAAGGTTCTCTTTGCGGTTTCTCAGGTGCGCGATGAGATCATGGAGATTTTGCGCATCAAGGATGATGAATAGCGCTTGGTGACGCTCAGCAGAGCGTGGTCAGCACTTCCAGGGTGCGTTTGACCTCCTCTGCCGTATTGTAATGGGCCAGGCCAACCCGCACCATGCCCCCGTCTTCGCCATGCCCCAGTGCCTGCATTGCTTCAACAGCGTAATAGTGCCCACTCCACACGTAAATCGCGTGCTTGGCCAGGGCTTTGGCCACGGCGTCCGGGTGGTGGCCCGGCAACCGGAAAACCACCGTTGGCACGCGCTCAGCGGCGCGTGCTGGCGCCACAATGCCGCGTATTTCCACCCCAGGGAGTGCCTGTAGCCCGGCGATAAACTGCCACACCAGCGCTTGCTCGTGGGCATGAATGGCTTCAAAAGCGCTGGCTAACTGAGCATGGAGCGTGGTTCCCTGGCCCAACGAGGCGAGATAGTGCACCGCAGCGGCGGTACCCGCGATGGTCTCAAAAGACTTGGTGCCCGTCTCCCATTTTTCTGGGGTGTGCGCGCCGGCGGGCGCACAGCATAGGCTGGGAGTTTTTCGAGCAGGTCGTAGCGCCCGTAGAGCACCCCCACATGCGGCCCAAAAAACTTATAGGCCGAGCAGACCAAGTAATCCACCCCCAGCGCTTGCACATCCAACAGCAAATGCGGCGCCGACTGCACCGCGTCCACGAAAATCTGCGCCCCGGCAGCGTGGGCCATCTCCGCCATGCGCTGCACAGGGTTTACAGTCCCCAGCGAGTTCGCAGCATGGCCCACACAGACCAACCGCGTCCTGGCATTGAGGGCGGCAGCATAGCTCGCCAGGTCCAGCGTGCCGTCTTCGGGGTCCAGGCGCACCCAGCGCACAGTCAAGCCACCGTCACGCGCTACCATCACCCAGGGCGTTACGTTCGCATCATGGTCCATCTGGGTGAGGATGATTTCATCGCCGGGTTGGAGGGTCAGCGCCAGGGCAGGCTCAGGTTAAAGGTGAGGCTCGTCATGTTCGGCCCAAAAACGACCTCCTCGGGCCGCGCCGCATTCAGGAACGTTGCCAACGTTTGCCGCGCTGCTTCCATCATCGCATCGTTGCGCTGGCTGGTGGCAAAGGAGCCGCCCGAATTGGCGTTGCTGGTTTCGTAGTAGTCCACCACCGCCCGAATCACGGCGGTTGGCACCTGTGTCCCGGCAGGGTTATCCAGAAAAATCGGCATCCGGTCGCCTTCCAGGCGTTGCAGGGCAGGGAACTGGCGACGAACGGCGTCTAAATCGAGCATCATCGGCGGGATAACCTCTCATGCATGCTGGATAAAACCATGTTGGCTCAACCAGGCTTCTAATTCGGCCTCTGTGGGTTCCGTGAGCATCGAGCCGCGATTGATGCCGCGCGGGCTACAGCCGCGCTCCAGCGGCAACGGCACTTCAAAAGGCTGGGTTTCATCCTGGGCTGCCACAATCAAGGTCGGCACGGATTCAAAGCCGGTCCACTCCACCACACGTTGCCGGGCCACTGGGTCACGGTCAATGTAGATTTCCTGGTATAGGATGGCATGGTGCGACAGCACACGCCGCGCTATGCTGATAAACGGGCACCCGGTTGTGCGAGAATAGACCACAAGCGTTTTTTCTGGCACCATCATTCCCCCCATCAGGAGCCAGGCGATGGCGCCGTTGGCACCAGCACACTACCCGGCTTCAAGAAACAGTCAATCCCATCCACGATGCCCCGCGCCATGTCGTCTGGGCGCTCCACCAACAACTGACGGTTTTCGAACATGAAGCCCAGTTCGACAATAACAGTCGGGGTATCCACAGATATTTTATTAAAAACATGATATTCTACCAGGTCTGGCGGGCGCCCAAAGTGGCGTGGCAACCCTGTAACCTGGCCATAGGTCGCGGCGATACACTCCGCCAGGCGGCTGTCGCGTTCCAGCGTGGCCGGGTTGAGCGTGTTGCCTTCTACGTTGTAGCCGCTGGCGCCGTTGCCCACGCCGAAGTTCTCGCAGGTGTTGGTGTGGATGGAGATGAGCGCATTGGCCCGGTAGCCCGGCAGCCGGGGGTCATATTCCTCCAGCATTTCGACCTGATAACCCGCTTCCACCAGCCGCGCCGCCACCCGTTGCGCCACTGCGGTATTGATCTCCAACTCGGTGAGTTCGGGGATGCCATCGCCGTTAGCGTCGCACACAGCGCCGGGGTCCACCGTGAAGTTGGTATCGCGCGGGGGGCCGCTGTGCCCGGTGAGCACCCCAACTTTGAGCGCGGTGCTATAGGTGGGGATGGGCGAAGGTAATGCGGTTGGTGGCCCCTGGGTCGAGTTGACGGACTGCAAGCCGCCCACAAACTCATCCGAAAGAAAGCTATCCGGGGTCCAATAGCTAAAGATGAAAGCGGCCAGGATGCCCGCACTGCCAACGACCACCACCGTCCTGAGGGCCAGCCACCACTCCGGGGCCGGACGCCGCGCCGGGGCAGGCCGGGTGCTGGCCACGCGCGCCACTATGGGGTTCACGAAGCCGGATTGCAGCGCAGGCGGCGGAGGTTGATGCTCCGCGCCAATAGGCAAGCGGCGCGCCCGGCTGGGGAGCGGCGCTTCATCCTCCACAAATTGTGGAGCATCGTCCAACGGAAGCAATTCGTCTGTCATTGCCTTCCATTCTACTAGCGATTAATCAGCGTTTGCAAAAGATCGGTCCATTGCCAGTAGGTTTCGGGAACAGGAACCGCCAACGCCGCCAGTTCGGGCGAATCGCGGCGCAGCGGCTTCTGAGGGGCGGTCGTCCCGATCATCAACAGCAGCACGGTTTGAATACGCCGTGCTGCAATCAGGTCCAACACGCTGCCATAATCGCGGCTGGGGCTATCCAGCAGTGTATCGCCCAGGTGGCAGGCCGCAAACCCGGCGTAAAACTGCGCAATATCCACCGGGGCTGCCTGGCGGAATTGGTGCAGGTCGCGCCAGGGCTTCTGGGGGTAAATCTCGCCCAGGTCGCCCAGCAGGTTAGAGGCTTTTTCCACCGTGACAGACTCCGCCGAGTGGAAAAAGACGTAGCTTTCTTCTGTGATGTTGCCCATCGCCGCGCATTGCTGGATCATCCGGTCGTATTCGCCCTCACTACCCAGGCCAACAATCGGGATGGTATGGTCATCGCGCCACCCCGTGACGCGGGTGAGCTTGCTGTGCCCGATGAAACCCTTGGCCCAGCGCAGCCCGGGCAGGTCATAGCGAATGAAGCAGGCCATATCGGCGCCAATGTTCACCTCGTCCGAGTCTTCGCCCCGGTCGGTAAAGGCCACTGCTGTCAGCTTCATGGGCAGGTGCTCGCCCACCTTTTGTCGTGCCCAGCCCTACTCTCAGGTAGGCCCAGAAGCGCTCCGTTAGGCTGGCCTCGTGGCGTAGCGCATCGATGCGCAGGTTGCTGATGATGCGCTGGCTGGCCGCCTGGGCTGCCGCATAGAAGGTCCCGGCCAGCTCTTGCAGGGCGTTGGAATAAACCGCCAGCGTTTCCTGTTCAGACACAGCGGCGCCATCCTTTCTTTAGCTTCAATGCGTATCCTAGCACAAATCAGCCGCCCTAATCCATCGCTTGACGCTCCCCCGCACATCCACTACAATAGCGCGGTTCGCAGGTCTCCTGGCCCATTTTTGCAAGTGCAGAGGCGCTCTTATGCCTATGTTCGAAAGCCTGAGCGAACGGCTGCAAGATGTTTTTGAGCAGCTAGGCCGCAAAGGCAAACTCACCGAAGCTGACGTTGACATCGCGCTGAAGGAAGTGCGCGTTGCCCTGTTGGAAGCAGACGTGAACCTGAAGGTCGCGAAAAACTTCATCAAGCGGGTGCGCGAACGGTCCATCGGTGCAGAAGTTTCGCGGGCGCTCAACCCGGGCCAACAGGTGATCAAGATCGTTCATGAGGAGCTGGTCGAGACCCTGGGCGAGCCGGGGCGCCTGAATTTGGCCGGGGCCACGCCGCGAGTGATCATGCTGGTGGGCTTGCAAGGCTCTGGGAAGACGACCACCGCCGCCAAGCTGGCGCTCAAGCTGCGCCGTAACGGGAGCAAGCCCTTTCTGGTGGCCGCAGACACCTACCGCCCCGCCGCGGTGGATCAGTTGGTGACGCTGGGCAAGCAGCTCAACCTGCCCTACCATGCCGAGGGTGTGGAACCTAACCCGCCGGATATCTGCGTGCGTGGCGTGAAGGCCGCCAAAGACAGCGGCGCCACCCTGGTCATCCTGGATACCGCCGGGCGCTTGCAGATTGATGAGCGCATGATGGATGAACTGCGCACCATCAAGCGGCTGACCGCCCCCGCTGAAGTGCTGCTGGTGGCTGATGCCATGACCGGACAGGAAGCTGTTCGCATCGCGGAGGGCTTTAACGAGGGCGTTGGCATCACCGGGTTGATCCTCACCAAGGTGGACGGCGATGCGCGCGGTGGGGCAGCCATCTCCATGCGCGAAGTCACCGGCGTGCCCATCAAGTATATGGGGACGGGCGAAAAGCCAGACGCCTTTGAGGACTTCCACCCGGACCGTCTGGCGCAGCGCATCCTGGGCATGGGCGATATGCTCACGCTCATCGAACGCGCCGAGCAGGTTTTTGACGAAAAAGAGGCCGAACGCCTGCAAAAGAAGCTGATGAAGAACCAGTTCACGCTGGAAGACTTCTTGCAACAGCTTCAGCAGGTCAAGAAGCTGGGGTCCATCGGGCAGATCATGGAAATGATCCCCGGGATGAACAAGTTGCGGCAGGAGATCAACCTGAACGATGCCGACGCCGAACGCAACATGAAGCGCGTCGAAGCCATCATCCGCAGCATGACGCCAGAAGAACGCGCCAAACCTAAACTGATCGATGCCAGCCGGAAACGGCGCATTGCACGCGGCAGCGGAACCAGCGTGCAAGAAGTTAACCAGCTACTCAAGCAGTTCCGCGATATGCAAGACCTGATGAAACGCATGGGGCGCGGCAAAATGCCGAATATCCCCGGGATGTTCAAGTAAAGCCAGACAGGAGCAAGCAGCAGTGGTTCGTATTCGTTTACAACGGGTGGGCCTCAAGAAACAGCCCAGCTATCGGATTGTGATTGCCGACTCGGAACGCGCCCGCGATGGCAAAGTTGTGGAAACCATCGGGTTCTACAACCCCCGCACGCGCCCCGAGACCATTCAACTTAAGGAAGATCGGGCGCTATATTGGCTGGGCGTGGGTGCCCAACCCAGTGATCCAGTGAAGATTCTGTTCAACACCACCGGCACTCAGGCGCGCTTTGCCCGGTTGCGTGCTGGCGAAGCCCTGGAAACCCTGGTCGCAGAAGCCGACACAGCGCCGAAGCCCGCGCGCAGGCCGTGGACCCCAAGACCCGCTTCCTGCCCCCGAGCGTTCCCCCAAAAAGGCTGCTGCCGCCGCTGACGCGGAATAATGCACCCTGCCAGCTGGTTAGGACCGAGCCACAAACAGCCGCCCCCCTGCACCCTGCCGGGCCAGGCTGTTTGTGGCAAGCTATCTAATTTGCCGTATACTGGGATGTAAAAAAACTTTTGGAAAAAATGGGCTCATTGCGCGCAGACGGAGACTTCACCGTGAAAGAACTTGTTGAATATATCGCCAAATCCCTGGTCGACGATCCTGACGCCGTCGAGGTCAATGAAATCCCTGGTACCACTTCTGTCATTATTGAATTGCGGGTTGCGCCAGACGATATGGGCCGCGTCATTGGCAAAGATGGGCGCGTAGCCAATGCCATCCGCATCCTGCTGCGGGTGCTGGCCTCCAAAGAAGGCAAACGCGTAACGCTGGAGATTATCTAGGCTGCTCATGGCGCAGAATGACCCGCCTTTTTTGGTGGTTGGCAAGGTGTTGCGCCCGCATGGCGTGCGGGGCGAGCTCCGGCTTCAGGTGCTCACCAGCTATCCAGAACGGCTGAAGCACCTGGCTACCGCCTTGCTGGTCCGTGATGTAGACGCCCCGGACGATGCCCAGCGCTACCCCGTGGAGCGTGCCCGCCTGCATCAGGAATTCGCCATCCTGAAGTTGGAAGGCATCGAGGACCGCGAAAGTGCCGAAACCCTGCGGAATTACCTGTTGGCCGTTCCCCTGGACGAAGCAGTGCCGCTGGAACCGGAGGAATTTTACGTCTTTCAGCTGATTGGCCTGGAGATGGTCACGGATGCTGACCTGGTGCTGGGGACGGTCACCGATATCCTGGAGACCGGCGCCAACGATGTCTACGTCGTGCACAGCGAGCGCTACGGCGAGCTACTCATCCCAGCTATCGAGCCGGTCATCCAGAAAATTGATCTGGAAAATCGGCGCATTATCATTACCCCCTTGCCGGGCCTCTTGCCGGACATCGCTTGACAAGCGCCAAGCGCCCCTGCTATGCTCGTGGCACGCTTAGCAAGGGGACGGAATGCGGCAGTATTGGTTGGCGTTTGCGCGTGTCCAGGGGATAGGCCCAAATCGGCTGCGTCAACTGCATGATGCTTTTGGCTCCCTGGAAGCCGCCTGGCATGCGCCGCGCAACGCTCTTCAGGCTGTGGGGTTGCCCCCTCAAGCGCTGAATCACCACGCCCTTCTGAAGCGCAACCTGGCCCCCGAACAGCTTCTGGAGCAACTCGAGGCCCTGGGCGCCTGGGCGCTCACCTGGGAAGATGCAGATTACCCCGCGCTTTTACGCCAGACAGAAGGCGCGCCAGCCCTGCTCTATGGCAAGGGGCACTTGCTGCCGCAGGACCAATCTGCGCTGGCGGTGGTGGGCACGCGCCGCGCCTCAACCTATGGTAAATTGATGACCGAGCGGTTGGTCACTGAATTGACACTACAGGGGATCAGCATTGTGAGCGGGCTGGCACATGGCATTGACATCAGCGCACATCGGGCCGCCCTGGCGGCCGGCGGACGCACCCTGGCCGTGCTGGGCACCGGCATTGACGTAATTTATCCGCCAGAGCATCGCCAGGATGCCCAGGCCATTGCAGAGGCTGGCGCTTTGCTAACCGAGTATCCCCCCGGCACCAAGCCCGAACGCCACAACTTCCCGGCGCGCAACCGCATCATCAGTGGCCTGGCGTTGGGCGTGCTGGTGGTGGAGGCGCCGCAGGGCAGCGGCGCCCTGCAAACCACCCGCTATGCCGCTGAACAGGGCCGCGATGTTTTCGCGGTACCGGGGAACGTCACCTCGCCCAACAGCTACGAAACCAACCGACTCATCCAGGATGGCGCCAAGTTGGTCCTTGCGGCGGAAGATATCTTGTGCGAATTTAACCTGGCCCAGCGTAATCTGGAGACACGACAGACCCTCCAGGCTGTGGTGCCCGATTCCCCCGCCGAAGGGTTGATCCTGGAAAAACTGAGCCTGGAAGCCTGGCATGTGGATGAACTAAGCCGCCTGTGCCAGCTCTCCATTCAGGAAACCAACGCCACGCTGGCCTTGTTAGAGCTCAAGGGCCTGGTTATCCAGACTGCGCCCATGACTTACGAACGCACCTGAAGAGGAATAGAGAGCGATGGAGCACTACTACGCTTTGATCATGGCTGGCGGCGGCGGTACCCGTCTCTGGCCGCTCAGCCGCCGCAACCGACCCAAACAAATGCTGCCTCTGATGAGCAAAGACAGCATGTTTCGGGTTGCGGTGCTGCGCTTGGTGACGCTGTTTCCTTTTAATCGCATCTTTGTGGTGACGGGTGCAGACCAGGTCGAGGGCCTGCGCGCTGATGTACCGGAGTTGCCTGCCGAAAACTTTATTCTGGAGCCTTTTGGGATGGACAGCGGCCCTGCGGCGGGGCTGGGCCTGGTTACCATCCAGAAGCGAGACCCCCAGGCAACCATCGCCATCCTGACCGCCGACCACCATATTCAGGACCTGGTGGGCTTTCTGAACGCCCTGCGCGCCGCTCATGATGTCGCCCAGAATGGCTATGTGGTCACCCTGGGCATTCAGCCGGGCTACCCGGCCACCGGTTTTGGCTACATTGAGCAAGGCGCAGCCCTGCAAGAAACCCACGGGTGCCAGGCCTATATTGCTAACGCTTTCAAAGAAAAGCCGAGTTTTGAGACGGCACAGCAATTTCTGGAAGCAGGCAACTATACCTGGAACAGCGGGATGTTCGTCTGGCGCGCCACGGATGCCCAGGCGGAGTTTGAGCGCCAACAACCTGCCATGGCTACGCTGCTCCAGACCTTGCAGGCCCAGCAAGGCCAGCCAGCTTACCCGGCCACCCTGGCGCAGCTCTGGGGGCAGATGCCGCGTCTCTCGTTGGACTACGCCGTGATGGAAAACGCCGCCCGTGTGGCCACCATTCCGGTGAACATCGGGTGGAGCGACATCGGGAGCTGGGCGGCGGTGTATGAAGCACTGGCGGCGCAGGTGGGCGACAATGTGGTGATGGACGAGCGGGGTAACCATGTGGATATCGACACACGCGGAACCTTGGTCCATAGTAAACGTACGGTGGTCACGATTGGGCTGGAAGACCTGGTGATAGTGGACACAGACGACGTCCTGATGATCTGCAAGCGCGAACGCGCCCAGGATGTCCGCCAGGCGGTCCAGCAACTTAAAGACAATGCCCTTGACGACCTGTTGTAACATTCGAGCAGCACCAAAGAGAGGAAGCGCATGAGCAACACAACTCCTAAAAGCAAAAGCGCCAATCCCAAACGCAGCGGCAAGCTCGTGATCGTGGAATCGCCCGCCAAAGCGCGCACCGTCAGCCGCTACCTGGGCAAAGGCTATACCGTCAAGGCGTCAGTGGGTCATGTTCGGGACCTGCTACGCTCGCAGATTTCGGTGGATGTGGAAAACGACTTTGCCCCGAACTATCGCGTGCCTAACGAGAAGCGCGCCGTAGTCAAGGAACTCAAAGCCGCCGCCGAAAGAGCCAAAGAAATCTACCTGGCCACCGACCCGGACCGCGAGGGGGAGGCGATTGCCTGGCACCTGACCCACGCGGCCAACATCGAGCCCGATCTGGTGCGCCGGGTGGTCTTTCACGAGATCACCGAGCGCGCCATCCGCGAGGCTTTCGATAAACCCCGCGAGATCGACATGCAGTTGGTCAACGCGCAGCAGGCGCGCCGTATTCTGGACCGCCTGGTGGGCTACAACCTGACCGAACTGCTATGGGAACGGGTGCGTAATCGCCTTTCGGCAGGCCGTGTGCAGAGCGTGGCCGTGCGCCTGGTGGTGGAGCGCGAACGCGAGATCGAGCGCTTTATGGCCGAGGAATATTGGACGCTGGAAGCCGAACTGTGCAAGCACAACCAGAAGCGCCAGAAGTTCATGGCCCGGCTGGTCAAGCTCAATGGGGAAGACACCCACTTTGGCAACGAGGGCGCGCTTAACCCGCATCTGGCTGTTCTGGAACGTAGCACCTACACCATCAACGAGATCAAGCGCGGCACCCGCCAGCGTCGCCCCTCGGCGCCATTCATCACCAGTAGTTTGCAGCAAGAGGCCTCGCGCGTGTTGGGCTTTAACTCTGCCAAAACGATGTCTCTGGCCCAGCAGCTCTACGAAGGCGTGGAACTGCCAGACGGCATCAGCGGGCTTATCACCTACATGCGAACCGATAGCCCGGCCATCTCTGCGGATGCCCAGCAAGCGGCCATCGCCTTTGTGAAGGCCACCTATGGCCCGCAATATCTGCCAGAGAAGCCACCGACCTACAAGACCCGCGCCAAGAGCGCCCAGGAAGCCCACGAAGGCATCCGCCCGACGGATGTCTTCCGCAAGCCGGATCAGGTCAAGGCGCACCTCTCGCGGGATCAATTCCGCCTCTATGACCTGATCTGGAAGCGCTTTGTGGCCAGCCAGATGGAAAGCGCCGTTTATGATACCGTCCGCATTGACATTGCCGCAGGCGACCCAGCCACCGGCAGCCAGCCCTATCTGTTCCGCGCCTCTGGCAGCAGCCTGAAGTTCCCCGGCTTTCTGGCAGTTTACGAGGAAAGCCGCGACGAAGACGACCAATCCGAATCCGATGAAGGACGCACCTTCCCAGAGATGAGCGAAGGCGAATTGCTGGACCTGCTGCGGCTTTTGCCAGAGCAGCACTTCACCCAGCCGCCCCCGCGCTATACCGAAGCCACTCTGGTTAAGGCGCTGGAAGAACTGGGGATTGGCCGCCCCAGTACCTACGCGCCCACCGTGGCCGTGATCCAAGAACCGCGATTATGTGACACGCAAGGACAAGCGGCTCTACCCCACAGAAACCGGGATGATCGTCAATGACCTGCTGGTGAAGCACTTTCCAGACATCATGGACTTTGACTTCACCGCCCGTATGGAAGATCGCCTGGACAACATCGCGGAAGGCGACCTGGAATGGGTGCCCGTTCTGCGCCAGTTCTACACCGCCTTTGAGCAAGAATTAGACTACGCTCAGGAACACATGCCGCGCCAGGCCAAAGAAGAACCGATTGGGCGGCCCTGCCCCAATTGCGGCAACGGCGAGTTGGTTATCCGCTATGGGCGCTGGGGCAAGTTCATCGGCTGCTCCACCTACCCCGAATGCACCTATACCGAACCCTGGCTGGAGCACATTGGGGTCAAGTGCCCGGTCTGCGGCACAGGCGAGGTCATCGAGCGCCGCACCAAACGTGGGCGCGTGTTCTATGGCTGCACCAACTACAACCGCGAAAATCCAGAAGTGGGCTGTCAGTTCACCAGTTGGAAGCGCCCGCTGGGGGTCAAGTGCCCCACCTGCACGGTCGGTACCCTGGTGCTCAAGAACAAAAGCACCGCAGAATGCCTGAATTGTGGGACCAACCACCGCCTGGAAGACTTGCCCCAGCACGAACCCCTGCCAGAGCCGCTTTCCAGCCCCAGTTAGGCGAGCGCCACACGTCCAGCCCCCCGATCCAAAGGGGGCTGGCCTCCTTTGACCACACCCAGCATTGACCTTTGCGGGCCGAAGCCGTAGAATGGGCGCGCTAAAGGCATGCACGGTTGGTCTGGCGCCAATTCATGCCGGGGGCTGCTGGCAAGTCCCCCATCCACCCAACGCCTGGCACCCAGACGCATGCATCCCTTGCCACCCCGCTGGGGCGCAAGCAAAAGTCGCAAACAGTACAGGGCAATAACTGGAGTACCTTTTCGATGAGCGAGACACCTACCTTAGCCATTAGCTTGCGCCAGGTGGTTGGCAAGCAGGTCAAGCAACTGCGCAATCAGGGCCTGGTGCCCGGGATAATCTACGGCCCCACGCAGCAAACGAACGTGAATGTTCAGGTCCCGTGGTTCGACCTGCGCCCCGTGTTGCTCCACGCTGGTGGCACGGAGATGATCGCGCTGCAACTTGACGGCCAGACCATCAACGTGCTGGTGCGCGATGTCCACCGCCACCCGGTACGCGGAGATGTGCTGCACATTGATTTTTACGCCGTAGACGTGCACACCAAGGTTCGAATCACCGTGCCGATTACGGTGCTGGAGACAGAAAGCACCCGCAAGCGCCTGGGCGCCAACATCTTCCCCTTGCTCAGCGCCATTGAGGTCGAAAGCCTGCCCGCCGAAATCCCCCCAGCATATCGAAGTCGATCTGCGCCAGATCAAGGAAGCAGGTGATCACCTGACCGTGGCCGACCTGCCAGCCCTACCCGGTGTGGCTTATATGGAAGACCCCGAAACCGTCATCGTCCGCACCGAAGCCGTGGCCGATGCCAAGGCGGAAGAGGACGAGGAAGAAACCAGCTTCGATGCAGGCCAGGTTGAGGTTATCAAGCGCGGCAAGGCAGAAGAAGAAGCCTTCTAGCCCACGGCGCAAGTCCGGTGTCGCCATTGCGGGGGCATTCCAGCCAGTGGAGTGCTCCCCCTCCCCGACCGGGGGCACCACACCACCGCCCCAGACCCCTTGACCGCCGATGGCTAAACAGCTCACAATTCGCACCGCCACCCCAGACGATCTATCCGCTTGCCTGGCCCTTGACCATAGCCTGGAAACGCTATTGGTCTGGCAAATGCAGCAGACCGCCCCGCCGCCCAACTTTACGGTTAGTTTTCGAGAATTGCGCCTCCCACGGCCCATCCGTGTAGAGTATCCACGCCCACCAGCCACACTCCACCAGGAATTAGGCAGTGGCCAGGGGGTTCTGGTGGCAGAGGCAGAAGACGTGCTGTTGGGCTATGCCCATCTGGTGTTTAACCAGGCGGACGAAAGCGCCGCCTTGCGTAACCTGGCAGTGGACCCTGCGGTACGTCAGCAGGGGATCGGGCGGGCGTTGCTCAGTCAGGCTGTGGCCTATGCCCGGCGGCGCGGGGCCAACCGCCTGGTTGCAGAAACAACGCCGCGCAGCTACCCGGCGATCCGGCTCTTCGTGAGCCAGCAGTTGGCTTTTTGCGGATACCAGGACTTGCACTTTCCCAACCGCAATATTGCAATTTTTTTGGAAAACCGCTATGACCGAAACGCTCGTCACGCTCCTGACGCAAACCAGCGAAGTGTTAACCACCGTCATCGCCATTACGGCAGCGTCTTTGCTGCTGTATAACCTGGCCCGCAACCTGAGCGACCGCGTGACGCGTGCTTCTGGGTTTTTGCTGGGCTGCGTGACCATCACCTTTGCAACGGATAGCCTGGCGGGGCTGGAGGGTGGGGCGGGGCTGGTCGAAACCTGGTTGCGGCTCCAGTGGTTGGGGATTGCCTTCATCCCGGCGGCCATGTTTCATCTTTCGGATGCGCTGCTGGCAACGACAGGCCTGGTTTCGCGCTGGCGGCGGCGCCTGGTGGTGCGGTTGCTCTACATCCTGAGCACCTTTTTGATGATCATGGTGGCCTTTACCGACACGCTGGTGCGCGACCTGACCAGTGAACCCGTTTACTACATGCGCCCTGGGCCGCTCTTTGGGCTCTACACGGCCTATTTTGTGGTCTCGTGCCTCACCTCGATGTGGATTGTGTGGCGCGCCTGGAAACGTTGCCTGACCACCAGCACGCGCCGCCGGATGACCTACCTGCTGGTGGCGTTTGTTTCGCCTGGCCTGGGCATCTTCCCCTATTCCATGCTCTTTGAGAGCTTTGGCGATGGCCAGGAGGTACCCGAGATCCTCTTTTTGTTCAGTTCTAACGCGGCCAACTTTTTCGTGATCGGCACGCTGTTGTTCCTTTCTTATCCCCTCTCCTTCTTCGGCACAGATAAGCCCGACCGCGTGGTAAAAAGCGAGCTGTTGTACTTTTTGCTGCGTGGTCCGATTACCGCCAGCGCCCTGGTTGCAACCATGGTCACCATGCAAAACCTCTCTGAAGGGCTGAGCATCACCAACAACAGCTTGCTCATCGGCGGGACCATAGCCGTGTTGCTCTCTCTGCAATGGGGCTTCACGCAGCTGCTGCCCAGCCTGGAAAGCCGCCTTATCTATACCCGCAACCAGCGCGAGGCCCGCGAATTACGCAAAATCAGCGAACGGTTGCTCACCGCAGAAGATGTTCGCCAACTTCAGGAAGCCTTGCTGGCCGCCGTGTGCGATCAGCTGCGCACCCCCAGCGCCTTTATCACCGCCATCACCCCAGAAGGTGCCAAGCTCGTCCAGGCCGTGGGAGACATCCCCATAGACCGTGTGGCGGAGGCCATCAATGCAGACCTGCCCGCCCTTGGGAATGGCAATAGCGATAGGTCTAACGGCGATGCACATGTTAGCTTGCAGCCCTACCAGCACTGGTTCATCTGGCAATCTTTCTGGCTCTTTCCTTTGCGTGATCCCAGCGCGACTGCACCGGCGCTCCTGGGCTTGCTGGGCATCTGGGCGCCGCACCATCCCCAGGACCTCACGTCAATCGAGGAGCAGTTTATTGAGGGCTTTGTGCAGCGTGCCACGCATCTCCTGCTGGACGCCCACTTGCAAAACACGCTCTTCGCCACGCTGAACCTTTTTGCCTCTGAATTGGAGCGCATGCACGACCTGGAAGGGATTAGCCGCTATGGCCAGGTGGAAAAAGCCACCTTTGTGGACGCCAATGCCGTGCACGATGCGCTGCGCGATTACTGGGGGGGGCCGCGCCTTTCTGAGAGCGAACTGCTGCGCCTCTCGATTGTGCAGGCTGCGCTGGACCAACACGGCGGCAACCCAACCCGTGCCTTGCAGGCGGTGCTCTCTCAGGCCATCGAGCGGATGCGCCCTGCTGATGACACCGACACCGGCAATTCGGAATGGACCCTGTATAACATCCTGAACATGCGTTTTTTGCAGGGCAAGAAGGTGCGGGATGTTTCGCGCCACCTCTACATGAGCGAGCCCAACTTCTACCGCAAGCAAAAGATCGCGGTGGAGGAAGTTACACGCTACATCAATGCCATGGAACGCTCCCAATTGCAGCAACGCCAGCCAGAAGCCGAACCTCAGCAGAGTTTTCCACCCGACCAGGGTTGACTCTGGTTGACAAGCGCTATTGGCCCACTATAATCGGAAGGCGAAGCGTATTGTAAATTGTTGGGGGGGTCGTTTATGACCGGCATCGCGCGACGCTACGAACCCGCTCCGCCACCACCGCCACCCGACGAAGCGTATTGGACCGCTCTGCTGGCGCAGGATGCGGAAGCGGATTTTTTGCATGACGACGAAGACATTGACTGGAACGAGATCAACCATCTTCACCCTTTGCCACACCGCGACCACATCGCCTACGATGGCAATGATGAAGACTGGCAAAGTGCCCTGCAAGCCTACGAGCAGGATCAGACCATCAACCTGCCTGTGATTGGCTTTAACCGTGGGGGGCTGCTGGTGGAATGGGGCAGCCTGCGAGGGTTTGTGCCTGCCAGCCAACTCATGGAAGCCGTGAGCGAACAATCGCACCACCAGGTGCTCTCTGCCTACATTGGCCAGCACCTGGTTCTGCGTGTGATCGAGATCAGCCAGCAGCAAAACCGGCTTATCCTCTCGGAACGGGCCGCGCAGGTCCAACCTGGCACCCGTGCAACTGTCCTGCAAAACCTGCAACCCAGCACGATTGTCCCGGGCGTGGTGACCAACGTGTGTTCGTTCGGGGTATTCGTGGACCTGGGCGGCGTCGAAGGGCTCATCCACATTTCGGAGCTCAGTTGGGGCCGTGTGGAACACCCTGCCGAGGTCCTGAACCGGGGCCAGGAGATCGAAGTGTTCATCATGAGCGTGGACCGCAACGAAGAACGCATCGCGCTCAGCCTCAAGCGCCTGCTGCCGGACCCCTGGATGAGCGTGGCGCAACGCTACCGGGTTGGCCAGGTCACAGCGGCGTTAATCACCAGCGTGGTAGACTTTGGCGCCTTCGCCTGCCTGGAAGAAGGGCTAGAAGGGCTCATCCACATCTCGGAGCTGGCCGAAGGGCACTTTTTGCACCCGCGCAACGTGGTGCATAGTGGTCAGCAAGTGCAGGTGCGCATCCTGAATATTGATGTGACCGGGCGCCGTATTGGCTTGAGCCTGCGCCACACGCGCTAACCGGAATCACCAAAGGCGTGGTGCTGCGCCCTGGCCCAATAGCGCGCAAAGCGCTTGAGGTCGTAGCGCCCGCCGCCACTCAAAAAAGGTGGCCCCGGCAGCACTTCTACCGGATAGCGCTGTTCCAGGCGGGCGCAAATCTCGGCAAAGCGCGGGCTGGGGCTTCCTGTGGTCAGGATGTGCGTCGCGCCGTGTTCCTCTGCAAAATGCAGGAGTTCCGTGGCCACCTCGCCGCGCCGAATATGTACGGGGAGTTCCAGCAAACATTCGTAGATGAATACGATACGCTTGAGCGTGACCCCATAGGATGCCAGCAGCGCCTCGTCCCAGACCCACAGTGCCGGGGCGCTGGGTTGCGCTAAAAGTGCTGGGTTGTGCGGGCTCAGGCAATCGCCATGCACCCAGATAAGCGCTTTCTCCATCCGTTTAACCCTCCTGAGGAGCAACTTTAGCGGCGGCGTGGCGGGGAGGCCGGTTCGGCGGGCCGATTGGGGAAAAGCCGCGCCTCAATTTCCTCGTAGCGGCCTTCGAAGTCGCAATGCCCGGCCAATGGGCACCCCCGGCAATAGATACCAGCGGTATATTTCTCCAGATTCTCGCGGTTGAAAAAATAGGGTTTGTGGCTGAAGGTGCTGGCCACCCATTGCCAGGAGAGGTTATTGCTGGCTGGGTCGCCATCCAGCAGGTGTTGCAAAAACCAGCGTGCTCCGGCCTGCCAGCGCACCCGCCGCCAATGGACGATATAGGCCGCCAACCACATTCGTGCATGATTGTGCAGGTAGCCCGTTTCGCGTAACTCGCGCGAAAAAGCATCTATGCAGGCCAGGCCCGTCTCGCCCTGCTGGATGTCTTGCGGCAGCGCATCAGCATAGCGCGTGTGGCCCGTTTTGATCGGTTCACGGTCGCGCCAGATGCCGTCGCCAATTTCGGCATAAACCCGCTGCCAGTAATCGCGCCAGGCCAATTCATTGACCAACTTGGCGGCCTCTTCGCGCTGGCGCACCTGCCGCAAGGCATGGTCGCGCACTTCGGCCAGGCTCAGCACGCCATGCCGCAAATAAGCCGAGAGCCGCGTGACCGCGCCATCCAGAAAATTGCGTGTTTTGCCATAGGCATGGGGGCGAACGGCCTGCAAGGCAGCCTCGGCTGCCCGGCGTCCACCGCGCTGGGCAGGCACCTGCTCATCCCCTTGGGCAGCTTCAGGAAACTGCTCCCGAAGATAAGCGATGAGTTCCCCGCGCGAGGCAAAGTCGCGGCGCATGTCCTGGTTCATGAACGCTCCTTTCGATGGCTTTTGGCCTGGCTGCGGCAGGCATCACTGCAATATTTGACGGCTTCCCAATCGTGGGCCCATTTTTTGCGCCAGCTAAAGGGCCGCCCGCAAATCGGGCAAAGCTTGCTGGGGAGGTGCTGCTTTTTGACGCCGCGCACGGCGCTTACGCTGCCTCCACGGCTAAATCGCTTAAAAACGCCTGGGCCTGGCCACGCACCGCTGCCTGCTCTGCGGGATCCAGGTGACGTAGCCCCAACACGTTTTTACCCATGCGTGGGTTAGCACGCAGGGTCGCTTCGTGAGCCAGCAGGAAATTCCAGTACAGGAAGTTGAAGGGGCAGGCAGCTGGGCCAGTGCGCTGGCGAGGGTGATCGCGGCAACCGTTGCAAAGATCGCCCATTTTATGAATATAATTCGCAGAGGCTTGGCGCCTGGCGGTAATCCACCAGGTAGCCCAGCCCTTGCAGATGGGCGGCATAGTGCCGCATACTCCTGAGCACCAGGGTGATTTTCTGGCGATGCGCGCGGAAGTAGGCCAATCGGTGGATGCTTTCGATCAGCAGAACCCGTATAGTAGCGTTGGGGATACGCCTGTTATGGGCTTCGATCAGCACAGGATGGGGAATGTTCTGTTGGTCGCCCAGCACCCAGACGGTCACGGTAGCTGACATGGGGTGAGTATGATACCTTTGCTATTCCTGAAGAACCTTAGCAAGCGCCAGTTTGATCTGCCCAGCGGGATAGGGTGTGCAAGTGCTTTTCTCATGGTTTATTCACGCGTAAAATCAGGAACAATTGAGCTAATCTTGCCTTCAAAAAGCGCGCTATCCGTGCTACAATGACTGCCTGAGATTTCACCACCGGGATGCAATCTGTCTGATGACCAAACAGAAAACCTCCAGCCGAAGCCAGACGCCGCAGACCTCGCGTCCAACTGCTTCTCAGCGAACCTCTGCGCCCTCGACCCAATCCACGCACAACGCGGGTGCGCCATCCAGCAAAGCCAGCGCGGGCCGCAAGAGCACCCGCAAAGCGGTGCCGCCTGCCCCGCCACCTGAACCGACGCTCCCTGCGCCCGTGAAAGCCTTTTTAGAAGACCCGGACGCCCTGCGTAACCTGGGCCACTACCTGCCTGGTTGGTTTGACGAAGCCGCTGCGGCGCTGCTGATCGGGATTGGCGCTGTTATGGTCGCCTCGACTGTGGCGGCAACGAGTAGCGGCAGCCCCGATGGCGAGCTGTCTGGTGATGTGGCCCGTTTGTTGCAGCAGGGCTTCGGGAACGGCGCCGTCGTCATCTCGCTAGCTGTTCTGGCGGCTGGGCTCATGATCCTGATGCCCAAAGTCGGCGTAAAGGTCCGGCTGGGGTGGGGCCGCTTCCTGGCGCTGGAGGTGGTCTTCATCAGCTTTCAGGGCTTGCTGCACCTGCTGGCCTTTGAGCCAGAAGCTTTTGCGTTAGCGCGCGAGGGCGGCGGGGGCGGCTACCTGGGCTGGGGCATCAGCGCCTTTTTTACGGAATTGCTGGGCCTGCCCAACCAGGTTGCCATTGGGCTGCTGAGCCTGAGCCTGCTGGCTGGCGTGCATTGGCTTTTGCAAATTCGGCGCCGCCACTATGCCGAAGCCATCCAATGGGTCAGCAGTCGCATTCAAGCGTTGGCCAGCCGCCTGGACCCCGATCCACCCATGGCGGTCCCGGTGGCCAGCGTAGCCCCTTTTGTTGAACCCACAGAAGCCCCGCCAGAAGAACACGCGGCCCCCACACTGGCCGTTGCCGAAACCGAAGCACCTGCCACTGAAACCAATCCAGAGGAAGCGCTCTCTGAGGACGCAACTCCCTCGGCGCCCATCCAGCCCATGCAACCCTTGCCTGCCAATCGTCGGCCTGGCAACAGCGCCAACCCTGGGCGGGCGATTGAAGCGCCCTCGCGCCGCCCCTCGATTGTGCCACGCCTCTCGGAGCCAGACCCCACCGAAAACCCCTTTGCGCCGCCCCAGGCAGAAGCAGCACCACCTGCCCCCCAGCGATGGTCAGCAGCACCGCCGCTTCCACCCCCGCGCCCAACACCCGCCTGGAGGCACCGCCTGCCCAGGCAGAACGCCCAGAACAGCGCCCGGCTTCTGATCCTGACAGCGCCCTGTTGAGGAAGAGGACTGGAAGACGACGCCCCCGCCGAGGACCGCCCCGCCTTGATCGTTAATGGGCAGGTGGTGGATATGACTTCTCTGGTCCGCGAACGGCCCTCGATCGTCCCACGTAGCGAAACCGAAGCGGCCAAACCCGCCGTGATCTCGCTGCCCAACCAGCGTCGCAAGCGCTATTCCGGCGGGCGCGATGGCGACCCCACCAAGCGGTACTTTACGGTAGAAGCCATGCAAGAGCGTAAGCGAGTGGGCAAGCGTTCCGAAAACCTGCCACCGCTGGAACTGCTGGGCGATTATGACAGCGAACGCCCTGCGGAAGAAGAAATCAACCGCAACGCCTCGATTATCGAGAACACCTTGCTGGAATTTGATATTGATGCAGACGTGATCGACGTCAAGATTGGGCCTGTCGTCACCCAATATGCGGTTTCGCCCATCAAGGAATATGTGGACCCCGCCACTGGCGAACGCACGGTTAACCGGGTGCGCGTGGATCGCATCGTGAACCTGCAAAGCGACCTGGCCATGGCGCTTTCTGCCCGCACCTTGCGTATCGAAGCCCCGGTCCCCGGTCATTCCTACGTAGGCATCGAGGTGCCCAACAGCAAAGCCACCACAGTCGGCTTGCGGAGCGTGCTGGAAAGTGAAGTCTTCTTTCAGCAACAGAAAAGCCCGCTCAGCATCCCGCTGGGGCGCGATGTTTCTGGTGAGCCGGTGGTGTTTGACCTGGCCAGCCTGCCCCATCTCTTGATCGCCGGCACCACCGGTTCGGGGAAATCGGTGGCGCTCACTTCCATCGTCAACGCGTTGGTGATGAACAACGAACCGAACCAGGTTCGGCTGATCATGCTGGACCCCAAACGGGTTGAACTCACGCGTTTTAATGGCCTGCCACATCTGATTGGCCCGGTGGAAACCGAAGCCGAGCGCATCATCGGCGTGTTGCGCTGGACCACCCGCGAGATGGACCGCCGCTATAAGCTGCTGGAGATGGAAAACGCCCGCAACATCGAAGCCTACAACGCAGCCCTGGGGCGCCGCCGCCGCGAAGAGCACCTGCCGTACATCGTGTTGGTGTTTGATGAAATTGGCGACCTCATGATGACCCACCCGGACGAAACCGAGACCACCGTCACACGCTTGGCGCAGAAGGCCCGCGCCGCTGGCATTCACCTGGTTATTGCCACCCAGCGGCCCAGCACCGATGTGCTCACCGGTCTCATCAAGGCCAACTTCCCGGGGCGCATTTCCTTTGCGGTGGCCAGCGGAACAGACTCCCGCGTCATCTTAGACTTCACCGGCGCCGAAACCCTGCTGGGGCGTGGCGACATGCTCTATCTGGCGCCCGATGCCGCCGGGCCCAAACGTGTGCAGGGCTGCTTTGTCTCAGACGAAGAACTCGAAGAAGTGGTGATGTACTGGCGCTCCTGGCATGAGGAGCAGATCGAAGAAGGCAAGCAGGAAAAACCCGGTGTAGCCCCCTGGGAGCGCGGCATGACGCGCCTGGAGGCGCTCTCGGAGCAAGACCCAATGCTGGAAGATGCGATCGCCCTGGTCTGTGATGCGGGTGAAGCCTCCACTTCCATGATCCAACGCCGCCTGGGGATCGGATATCCGCGTGCAGCGCGCCTGATGGACCTGCTGCACGAGTTAGGGATTATCGGCCCGCCCAAGCCCGGCGGGCGCTCGCGCGAAGTTCTGGTGCGCAACTACCGGGACGCGCTCAAACAAGTTAAACGCAACAAACGATGAAAGCGGTTCGCCATGCCCGAAAACGATCATGCCCTGTTGGCGGAGATGCGCCAGCACCTGACCAGCCAGTTGTTATCTGCGGAGGAGGAAGCCTACCAGACCACCCTGGCCGCTAAAAACGCCCAATATGCCCGCCCATCAGCCCCCCTGAACTTTGATGAACACCTGGGGCGGGTGCTCTCCATAGAACGGACCGCGCGCGGCGCATTGATCCGCTCTGAAAAGGGCGCTCTGCAACTGAGCTACCTGTTACCAGACCTGGTGCAAGTGCGCGTGCGGCGCGATGACCAGTTTGGCCCCTTGTTCCCACCCGGTGTGGCGGTCAGCGAGACCAACTGGCCGGAGGTCGAACCCACCGCGCTGGAAGACCCGGCGGCCATCGTGGTGGGCGCGGGCAACCTGGCGGTGCAGATCGGGCGCGCCGCCAGCCAATTTGCGCTGTTTGCGCCAGACGGAACGCCGGTGATCCAGAACGCGGAACCCGGTTTTAGCTGGTCCGGCGAGGCTGTGCGCTGGTCGCGCTACCTGCCGCCGCACGAGAGCGCGCATGGCCTGGGCCAGCGCCCCTACGGGCTAAATCTGCGTGGCCAGACCTGGCACCTCTGGAACCAGGACACGCTGCTCTATGCACGCGGCGAAACTCCCTCTTATATGAGCATCCCTTTTTACCTGGGTTTTCAAGAAAAATATGCGGTCGGCATTTTGTGGGACAACCCGGCGCGCGGCCTGGTGGACCTGGGCCACAGCCAGCCGGAGGTCATGCACTTTCAGGCAGAAAGCGGCGAGGTATGCTTCTATGTGATGCTGGGCATCACGCCGGCGCTGGTGCTGGATCGCTACACCGCGCTCACCGGACGCCCTGCCCTGCTCCCGCTATGGGGCGTTGGGCTATCATCAGTGCCGTTTTAGCTACATGACCTCGGACTCAGAAATCCGCGCCTTAATGCAGGAATTTCGGCAGCGCCGCATCCCCTGCGATGCCCTCTACTTTGACATTGACTACATGGAAGGCTACCGCCCCTTTACCTGGGACCCTGAGCGCTTTAGCGACCTGCCGCAGCTCTTGCAGGAGATGCAGCGCAAAGGCTTTCGCTCGGTGGCCATCCTCGACCCAGCGTTGAAGGTCGATGCCAATTACGCGGCCTATCAGGATGGCAAGGCGCAGGGCGTCTTTCTGAGTTATCCCGATGGCACCCCCTTTGAAGCGGCGGTGTGGGCCGGGGCGAGTCGCCTTCCAGACTTCAGCGCGCAACCTGTGCGGGATTGGTGGGCGGAAAAAGTGGCGGCCCTGCTGGCTCGGGCACCGTTCGATGGCCTGTGGAACGACATGAACGAGCCGACCGTCTTTGCCGGGCATGGGCCAGGTAACCCGCCGGACTACCTGATGCACGCTGGCGACGGCAACCCCCTCAGCCACGTGGCAGGCGGCCACAACACCTACGGCCTGCAAATGATGCGTGCCACTCGCGCTGGGCTGGAGCGCGCCTATCCGCAAAAACGCCCCTATACGCTCACGCGGGCGGGGTATGCCGGGGTGCAGCGCTATGGCTCTACCTGGACCGGGGACAACCTGGCCACCTGGGATCATCTGCGCCTGGCCATCAGCATGACCATGCACAGCGGCCTTTCTGGCATGCCCTTCACTGGGCCAGACCTGGGCGGGCACGGTGGCGCCCCGGATGGCGAGCAGTTCGCCCGCTGGATGCAACTCGGCAGCATGATGCCCTACTTCCGCAACCACACGGTCAAGGGAACCCCCGCGCAGGAACCCTGGCAATTTGGGCCGCAAATTGAGGCTATTGCGCGGCGCTACATCGAGTTGCGCTATCGCCTGCTGCCCTATTTCTATTCCGTGATGGCCATGGCACACCAAACGGGCGCGCCCTTCCTGCGTCCCGCCTTTTTTGAAGACCGCAGCGACCCCGAACTGCGCAACCAGGATGACGCCTTCTTCATTGGCGATAGCTTGTTTGTGGCGCCCGTGCTGGAACCCGGCGCCACGGAACGCACCGTCTACCTGCCACGCGGCGCCTGGTACGATTTCTGGGCCAATCGGCTGATTGATGGGGCTCGGCACATTACCGTCCCGGCCCCACTGGAGGCCATGCCGATGTTCGTGCGCGCTGGGCGCGTGCTGCCGATGTTCCCGGTTCAGCAATTTGTGGGGGAAGACGCAGGCCGCGAGCTTACGCTACGGCTCTACGCCGGGCCTGGCGAAACCACCGTCTACGAGGATGCGGGCGAGGGCTTGGGCTACCAGCAGGGCGACTACCGCTTTTCTTACTTTACGGCGCGCTTCTTCCCGAATGGCCAATACGGCGTTGATTGGCGCACGGCGGGGGCCTTCAAGCCCACTTACCAGAGCGTGCGTGTGGAAATTCTGGGCATCCCGATGGAACCGGGCGAGATCACCGTGGACCGGAACCCAGCGCCACTCTGGTTCTATGAAAACAGCGTGGTGGAGGTGGTGACGCCACCCTTCAAGGAGCTGCGCATCACCCGTCGGAGCTATGATTCGTCGCTGTCGGCGGAGACGGTGGTGCGGCGTCCGCCTCGCTAGTGGTCTTCAACAGGTGCGCGACCTCAGCAGGGTCGGGCTGCCAGAGGTAGCGGTCCAGTGGAAACTGCGCTTCGGCATCAAAAACCACGCCTTCGGCCCGCAGGCGTGCAATCTGCTCCTCAACGGAGTATTGAAAAGCCCGCAACGAAATTTTGCCCTGGCTGCCGCGCTTGCCAACAACGCGGTGCCAGGGTATATCGCTTCCAGGGGGCAGGCGGTTGAGCGCATAGCCCACCGCCCGCGCGGCGCGAGGTTGCCCCAACCAGGCCGCTACCGCACCATAATTAAGCACCTGGCCCGGCGGGATGGCACGCACCAAGGCATAAACCTGGCCGTAAAAATCAGGCACGGTCCGCCAGCGCCGCCTGAGGTTCGCGATGCGGCACCAGGTGATGCTCCCGGCAACGTGGCTCGTAGCTTTCGCGCGCCCCCACCAGGATCACCGGATCATCGTAATATGCGGGCTGGCCGTTGACCAGGCGCTGTGTCCGGCAGGCGTCCTCGCCACAAACCATACAAATTGCATGATACTTATCAACATATTCGGCCACGCTCAGCAAATAGGGAATGGGGCCGAATGGCTCGCCACGAAAATCCAGGTCCAGCCCGGCCATCACCACGCGCAGGCTACGGTCTGCGAGTTCCTGCACCAGCGCCACGATCTCATAGTCAAAGAATTGCACCTCATCAATGCCCACGACCGTGGTTTCGGGCCGCAGGTTGGCCAGGATTTCCGCCGCCGAGGTCACTGGCAGGGCGGCCAGGTCAGCGCCGGAATGCGAGGCCAGTTTAATTTCATCGTAGCGTTGATCCAGACTGTGCTTAAAGACCTGCACCTGCTGCTGAGCGATGCTGGCCCGCCGCAACCGCCGGATCAGTTCTTCGGTTTTGCCGCTGAACATGCTGCCGCAGATCAGTTCCAGGCGTCCGCTGCGATGCTTCAAGACACACTCCCCCTTACTTACCTAATCGCTATGCTCAAAAAAAGCACAACGGCGGAAACGCTGTCCCGCCGCTGTGCAGTGTGTTCTCTGTTGAGCGCCCAGCCTGCCCCGGCACTAAGCGCGCTGAAGTTGGTAGCCGCGCTCGCTAATACGGCGCTTGGCGTCCGTCAGAACCTTAACGCCAATGCCCGGCAGGGCAGTGATGGCGTCGTCGCCTTCGTTTTCCAGCTTCTCGATGAGGTCGCTTACCAGGTTGATGCCATGTTCGTTCAGGATTTTGACGTAGCGCTCGCTAATGCCCAGCTCGCTGAGCGGGATATCGGCGTTGGCGCGGGCGGCATCCTTGGCCACTTGCTGCGCCACGAACTCTTCCTGGGCACGCAGGCGCTTCATGAACATGTCCACGCGCCCTTCCGTGTCCACGATCTTCTGCTCGCCCGTGTAAAACGGATGGCAGGCCGCGCAAATATCCACCGCCACTTCCGGCTGGGTCGCACCAACCGTCCATTCCGTGCCACAGGCCATGCAACGGAAGCGCGCTTCAGGGTACCACTTGGGGTGAATGCCTTGCTTCACGATTTGCGTTCCTTAGTTGGCTGCTTCGGCAGCGTTTTCGGCTTGAGCGAGGGGGAGCACGTTGATGTACTTGCGCCCATCGCGCTTGATCTTAAACTCCACGTGGCCCGTCTGGGTGGCAAAGATGGTGTAGTCCTTGCCCATGCCCACGTTCAGGCCAGGGTGAAACTGGGTGCCGCGCTGGCGCACGATGATGTTCCCAGGGATGACGAACTCACCGCCAAAGCGCTTTACGCCCAACCGTTTACTGTGGCTGTCCCGCCCGTTGCGGGTCGAACCCGAACCTTTTTTATGCGCCATTGCTTACGCTCCTTTTCCTCTGCCCCTAGCGATACCTAGACTACGATTTCGTCAATACGTAGGCGGGTGTAATATTGCCGATGGCCACGGCGCTTGCGGTAGCGCTGCTTGGGGACGTACTTGAACACCAGGATTTTGCGGGCGCGGTATTGTGCCAGGCAGGTTGCCCGCACCCGGGCACCCGCCACCAGCGGCTTCCCAATCATCACATCGCCGCCATCCGGCGCCACCAGCAACACTTCATCCAGTTCCAGGCTGCTCCCTTCTTCCACGGGCAGCCGTTCCACATCGATCACAGCCCCTGGTTCGGCGCGATATTGGCGCCCACCGGTGCGAACTACAGCGTACATAGCTTTTTAGCCTCCAATTCTCGCTTGCCACCAGCCACAATCACCCCGCAGGACATTGTGACGGGGAAAATTGGCACATGGAAATAGCCAGGCGTCAGGGCGCCTGTTGGGCATTCATTATAGTCTCTCCTGGTTTATAGCGTCAATGGTGATGCACATTGTGGGGGGGAAGTCCCTACGCCATTTTAGATGCCCATGCATGCCGCATTCTTACGTCAACGGACGAAAACGGAGCGGCGGGCAAGCGCGTGTTGCATCAGGTGAGGGCGGGAGAGCAGCGGGTTGGCCGTAGACCAGCCCGGCGCAAAGCGTGCTAGCCTATGACGAGGCGTGTGGATGCTTTATTCAACACGCCAGAAAAGGAGTTTGACCATGCCGATTAACCTGTACATAGAACCCCAGGGCATGTTACCGGCCCAGGAACGCGCCCTATGGGCGCAGGTGCAACACATCCTGGCTACCCAACACCAGATTGTGCTGAACCTGCACCTGGATGCAGCAGCGCCCACCCTGGCGTTTCGGGCACTCCCCCCCCAGACCACGCTCAGCCAGGCGCTAGAGGTCGTTAGCCAGGTCTGCGCGCAGGTTCGGGCTGCCACCAACGCCGCGCGCGATGTCACAACCCTGTAACCCCCCCGTAACTCACGCCGGGCATCCTGAAAAGCGCGCTAAACACGCGAAGCAAGGAACTTGGCATGCCCCTTCGCAATCGACACAAAAGTTTTGGCGCGGCTGGATTTCCGCGGGCTGGGCGCCGACTGGAGAGCGGTCGACCAGCGCATCGCAACCAGATCGAAACCGCCG
>JAAUUD010000222.1 GCA_012031655.1 Anaerolineae bacterium
CGCTGAGCCACGCCCCGGCAGAGGCCGAACGGCACGGCCTGGCGTTCGTAAAGGCGCCCGGTTCGCCGCTGAACAACCGCCAGTTGCATTTTTTGACGGTGCGCGATGGCGCTCATCAGCAGACCTTCCGCGCACGGGGTGGGTGCTGCCGCTACTACACCCTGCCCGAAGGCGACTTTTGCACCACCTGCGTGATGCGTGGCCGCGCAGACCAGGAGGCGCGCTTGCTGGCCTACCTGCATAGCCAATTTGCCCACACCAACCCCTGAACAACGTGGGTCTGTGCTGTGCTTTTGCATTGAACTCTGGTTCGTTTCGTTAGCGAGAGATGTAGAGAGGAAAACCCCTCATGAAGACGCGTGTGTTGATGGGTCTGGGCCTGCTGGCCCTGGTGCTGGGCGCGGTTCCATTGGCCGCCCAGGAAGCCCCCGCTTGCGAAGAGGGCCTGCGGCCCTTTGTGGACGTCACCGGGGAGCCGGTTTGCGTACCAGAAACCCCGCAACGGATCGTAGCCATCCACGACATCAACGCGGGGGCGCAGGTGCTCTCGTTGGGGGGGCCGCTGGTGGGCATGGCCTCGCGCGAGGACGGTTTTCGGGATGACGTGGCCCGCTACTTTGACCTGAGCGCAGTGGCCGATGTGGGGGCCGTCTATGAACCCAACGTGGAACGCGTCCTGAACCTGAACCCGGACCTCATCGTGCACGAGGGCTACGCGGGCGGCTTCTTCCTGGATGAAGACCTGCTGGCCGCGCTTCAGGAGATCGCGCCCGTGGTGGCCATTGACACCTTCCGCCCGGTGGAGCAAGTCATGGCGGACTACCAGGAATTGCTGGGCGAAGCGGCTGCCGTGGACCTGGCGGATCAGGAAGCGGCCTTTGCCGAGCTGCTGGGCGGGGTCGCAGCGGTGCTGGGCGAGGGGTGGCAGCAAACCACCGTGAGCTTTGTGGACCTGGACATCAATGGCGCCTTGCAAATCTGGGGACCAACCGCCCTGGTGCCGCTGGACATCCTGACGCGCGTGGGCGCCAACTGGGTGCCCTTCCAGGTGGAAGCCGGTTCGCCGCAGAACGGCGGCTACATCGGTAATGTGAGCCTGGAACGCATTGACGAACTCAACGCGGACCTGACGCTGGTGGATGTGCGCTTTCGACCCGATATTGTGGACGACCCGCTCTATCAACTGCTCGCGGCGGTGCGTGCGGAACAGGTCCTCGTGCTGGACGCGCCTTTCGCGGGCACGCACTACCCCAACTACATCGCCACCGCCGAGATTTTGCTGCAAGGGCTGACCGCGCTGGGTGAAATTGACACCGATTTGGTGCAGGAACCCGAACCCGAAGCCACATCTTCGGTGTGTGGTGCGGAGGAGCGCGGCGTGGAAGACGCCACGGGCGCTGTGGTGTGCCTGCCGGTGGACCCTCAGCGCATTGTCGCGCTCTCTGAAGTGGATATTGATGCGCTGCTGGCCCTGGGCATTGAACCGGTGGCGGTGACCAACGGACGCGGGCAAAACACCCCGCCTGGCTACCTGCTGGACCGCCTGCCAGCGGGCGTCACCTCCACCGGGGGCCTTCTTCCAGCCCAATCTGGAGGTCATTCTGGGGCAAGAACCAGACCTGATCCTCTTTGCCGGGTTCAGCGACCCCGCCGTGCTGGAGCAACTGAACGCCATTGCGCCGGTTTACAACGCGGCGACCTTCGCGGAACCCTGGCAAACCCACCTGGCGCGCCTGGGCCAGGCCCCTGGACCAGGAAGACGCCGCGACTGAGGTCATCGCGGACTACGACGCTCGCGTGGCCGCGCTCCGCGCTGAGCTGGGCGAAGCCGCTACCGCTGATCAGTTTGCGGTGGTGCGCTGGGCAGCAGAAGGCCCGCAGATCATGGCGCCGCGCACCCTTTCCAGCACCATTTTGCTGGACCTGGGCCTCACCCCGCCAGATGACATCCCCGAATTGCGGAAGGCCACGCCCACACGCCACCGCTCAGCCTGGAAGCACTCGATCTCATCGACGTCAATTGGGCCTTCATCGGGACCCTGGAAAGCGCAGGCGACGCCGCCGAAGCGCTGGCAGCAGTGCTGGAGTCGCCGCTGTTCCAGGCGTTGAACATCGTCCAGAACAACCGCATCTTCGTCATTGACGGTTCCATCTGGACCAGCGTGGGCGGCTACCTCGGCGCGCTGGAAATCCTGGCGGATATCGAAGCCGCCATGCTGGGCGCCGAATAGCCATGCTGAGCGCACAAACGCGGGTCGAGACAGAAAAAGCAGGGCGCTACCTGAAGGCGCTCTGCAACCACTTTAGCCGCAAAGTGACCGCCGCTTACGACGATCAGCGCGGCACGGTGGACTTTGGCTTTGCCCACTGCGAGATGAGGGTGGAGGGCCAGGCGCTGGTCATCCACGTTCAGGCAGCGGCGCCGGACCTGTTCGAGCGGGTGAAGTTCGTGGTGCAAGACCACCTGGAGCGCTTCGCGGCGGCGGAGGGCTTGCGGGTGCTGTGGATCGAGCCAGGGCAACAGACCGTGCAAGCTAGCGCAGAGACGCGCTATTGCAACGCGCTGGCGCTGGCCCTGGGGCTGGACCCCGCCGGATATGCGGGCATCTTTGACACCCTGTTTTTGCTGGAAATGCCACTGCCCTGGGCACGGGCCATCCTGCTGGAATCGGAGAAGCTCCCGTGGGAGCTTCTCCAACTGGTGCAAATGGTCCTGGCGCTGCCAGAAGACGAGCGGCCCAGCATCCAACCGCTGTTCATCGCGCCGGACGAGGCGTACTCGCGGCCCGGCTATCGGCGCTGCATTGCTTTTACCCGCCCGGCGGGCCTCGTGGCCGCCTACCATCGGCAAGAATACCTGGTGCCCGAAGCCGAGGTGGGCCCGTTGATCTGGGCCTTGCAGCAAGCCCCGGACACTTTGGGGCAATTTGACGCCTATCGGGTCCAGGCAGAAGGGGTGCGCGACCTTTTGGTGTGCACCCACGGCTCCCGCGACGTCGCCTGCGCCAAGTTCGGCTACCCGCTGTACCGCGCTCTGCGAGACGAGCTGGCCTCGGACGCGGTGCGCGTCTGGCGGGGGAGTCACTTTGGCGGGCATGTGTTCGCGCCGACCCTGCTGGATATGCCACGTGGCGATTATTGGGCTTTCGTTGGGCCGGAACAGGCTCAGCAAATCGTCGGGCGCACGGGTGATGTTGGGCGGTTGCGCCAGCACTTTCGCGGCTGTGCAGCGCTGCCCTATGGCTTTGCCCAGGCCCTGGAGCGCGAAATCTGGATGCAGGTCGGCTGGCGCTGGCACACCTACGCCCGGCAGGGCCGGGTTACGGCGATAGCAGAGGGTCCAACGCCCACCTGGGCCGAGGTGCAGATGGACTATCAAGCCCCCGATGGCACCACCCGGGGCACCTATCGCGGGCGCGTGGCCATCAAACAGCACGTCGAAACCATCGCTTCCACGGGCGATACGCAACCACACGTCTATCCGCAATATGTGGTCACACATCTGGAGGAAATCGAATGAGAATGCTGATCATCGTGCTGCTGGGGCTGCTGCTGTGGGATGCCTTGCCTGCGGTGCGGGCCGGGAATGCACATGTGGTGGGCTACTATTGGTGGGGGGATAGCCTGCTTTCGGCCCATGCCATGCTGGATGACCTCTTCCGCTACGTGGCGAAGGTTGACCCAGCAGAAGCCGCGCCCAACCCAGCCTGGCTGGGGCAGCCAGAGGCCCGCCCGTGAGCTTTTTGTTCCGGGTGCGGAAGGTCTTGGCGGCTTACGATGCCTTTACCTGGCGGCACTGTTCCGCGTGCCAGTGGAGACGTAGCTTAATCACCTTGCTGGCAGCTGACCCGCACCATCTCGATGCGCCCGTCCGAATAGCCCAACGCAATTTCGTTGCGGAATGGATGCCATGCCGCGCTGGGGGCTGTGCTGCTTCTCCATCGGTAGAATGCGGGGGGGCAGACAACACAGCCACGGTACCCGACTCGAGATGGCCCAGTGTGAGCTCAAACTCTGGCGACGCAAAGGTTCCTCTCCCGCTCACGATAAACGTTCCATCGAAACTCCACTGGAGAAAATCCTCAACATCTAACCAGGCGAAGGGTTCCGTGATCGTATCCGTCTCGAGATCCCAGAGCCACATATTGTGCTGACTCTCTGGTCGTCCCTGGCCCATGCCACCCGCCAGGCGACGTCCCTCTGGATGCCACGCAAGCGTTTTGGCGCCTTGTTGAATAGACGCGACAATGGCTTCGCTTTCAAGGTCAAAAATGACTGTCTGATCGTCATCCGCAATGGCTAGTTTGTCCTCTGTGGGATGCCATGCCATGGCCATATACTCGGAAGGCAAAGGGTCAAAAATCTGGATAGGCTCTGAGTCAGCAACTGTCCAGATACGCAAATCTTGCTGCCCATAGGGTAACAAATCGGAGGGGTAATTAGAGATTGTAGCGAAGCGGGAACTATCGGGCCTCCATGCTAAGGAGGTGCCCCGATCAGTATGTGATCGAGTTGGCAAGAGATAAAAATATTCCTCTGCAAGAAGACCCCACAACATAATGTTATCTGAATTAAAGGTATCACCGCTATATGCGCTATCAGCGCTGAGACTTAAGAAACGCCCATCAGGGCTCCAGCTAAAGCTTCGCAGTGGTCCTAGTGGAATGGATGGCATTTCAAAAAGAACGTGCCTATCATTGACATTAAAGACACCAACATTGTTGAATACATCCCAACTAGCAACAAAGGCGACAAAGTCGCCGGTTGGATGCCAGGCAATTTTGCTCAAGCTCCAGCCATAGTCTGGTTCGGAAAACAATTCGGGCAGATGATACTGCAAAGAATTAACCTGCTCCCATTGCAAGGCGGTGCAGGTCTCTGACTGAGCCGCAACGCGTCTAGATGTTGTTATGCCCGACACGATGGTCAATAAGACTACTACCATGAAAATGCAGCCAATGAACTTTCTCATACCACCCTTTGTTGTACAACTGGTGCGAGCTATCCAGAAACGCTGAATAGCTCCCACTAACCCTTGAGTCCGTTATCGTGTCAACCAATCTGTAATGCCGGGAAATCCTTCGCGGACAACATTGCTAGACAAGTTTGCTTGCAGACCAAGCCAGTACGCAATGGTTATCTTCGAATTGTCACCTTCAACTTCCTGATCCAGCGCTTGCTGTAGCTGAGCTTGTGAGACACCAGCTCTTGCATCGTTGAGGAACAGTCGAATGACGTCTGTGAATCCCTCTGCCTGTGCCGAAAGGACCCAGTTAAGAAAATGATCTGCCATCACTTCTTCAGGATTTGAGCTGTAGTTCCGATTGAATTGGGGGCCATCAGCGAGCACATTCCGCCTCAAAGAGCCCGCCAGTGTAGTCATTTCTCGGTTAACCCTATTATCCAAAACATGGCCTAACTCATGGATAATGGTTTCAGTCAGGTAGGGATCACTTGAAATGCCACAACTAGCGGGGCAAGTCGAGTTGAAATACCATTGGACCCACCGGCCGTTCTGTACTTCGGCAGCGTATTCGTCCGCATCATCCGTTGTCGTATTAAGCCGGAATTCAAGTTGACCAAAGACCTGCTGAAATGTCACACCTGCATAGCCGATTGCACTGGAAACAAGTCTGATGGCCTGGTTGATCTCATCCACATAGGGTATCCAGTCGGTGTTCTGGCGAGAGTCATTACAAGCTACGGTCAACCACAGGGCCTCGGCCGGCTTACCGATAAAGCCGGGTTTAACTTGCCCGTTGTTTCCAGCCGGTGATGAGACACAGGTACTAGCTGTGTGATCTTGATTGTCTATGAAGCCCCCGCAGCTTACGGGGAGGTGTGCGATCAGCCCACTCCCATCCACCCTGTTCACTGGGTTCCCATCGACGTACGCATACCGATTGCCCAGCTCCAGCGGATCCTCGCTGAGCCAGACGCCCAGTTCGGGGTCGTAGTAGCGGGCGCGGTGGTACTGAAGGCCGTTGAGGTCGCGGGGCTGCCCGGTGAAGGCGAAGGGCGTT
>JAAUUD010000223.1 GCA_012031655.1 Anaerolineae bacterium
CTGGCGCAACTGCTGCTGCAAGGGGGTGGGGCTGCGCCAGGTTCGGCTGCGCTGGCGCTGGCGGCTGCGCCACCCTGCCCTGGGGCGCATTCTGGCCCTCTACGCCCCGGTGATGGGCACCCTGGCGCTGGATGTGCTGGTGAATCGCCCTTTTACGTATAACCTGGCCTCGCGCAGCAGCGCAGGCGCCATCTCTGTGATGGAGTATGCAACCACGCTGGTGCAATTTCCGCATGGGCTGGTGGGTACCGCCATCTCCATTGCCGTGTTGCCCACGCTGGCCCGCCAGGCCGGGGACCTCGCCCGCTTTCGGGACACCCTGGGAGCCGGGTTGCGGCTGGCCATCACGCTGATTTTGCCCGCCACAGTGGGCCTGATCGTCTTTGCGCCTGCGGTGGTGGGGCTGGTCTTTCAGCGTGGCGCCTTTACCCCGACCGATGCCGCCGCGACTGCCGTTGCCTTGCAGCTATACCTCGTTGGCTTGCCCTTGCCGCGCTGGACCTGCTCTTCATCTTTGCCTTCTATGCCCGGCAGGATACCGTGACCCCCGCGCTGGTGGGTCTGCTGAGCCTGGCGGTCTACGTGGCAACGGCGGTCACGCTGCAACCAACTTATGGCTTTTATGCGCTGATGATCGCGGATACGCTCAAGCACATGACGCACGCCTAGCGTTTCGGGCTGGTTGCTGATGCGCCGCCTGGAGGGCTTTGGCGGGCAGGCACTGCGCCGCACCACCCTGGGCGTGAGCCTGGCCAGCGCCCTCAGCGGCCTGGCGGGGGTGCTGCTGCTGTGGTGGGTGACGCCCAGCCTGCCCCAGGCCCCTTTCTGGCGCGACTTCCTCCAGGTGGCCGGGTTAGGGGGTGTTTGTGCGGCGCTTTACCTGCTGATCACTGACCGTTTGGGCATCACGCGCTGGCGGGCGCTTTTCGCCTGGGTGCGAGAGCGGTTATAATGAGAGCGACGTGAGATTGATGATGGGCCTATGCGCGATAAACGGACAATAGACGAACTCAGCACTGAAGAACTCGAACGCATCCTGCTGATGCGCAAACGCCAGCAACGCCTGGAACGCTTCCGAGGGATGGATGAACGCCGCCTGGATGTGCCCCTGCCAGAAGCCCAACCCGCTCTGGAGGCGGTGGCGCTGCCCAATGCCGCGCCGCTGGCTGTTCAGGCTGAAGCCCCGCTGCCTGCCATAGCGCCACGGGTGCCCACGCCGCCTGCCTATCTGGACGAAGTGCCACGCTTTGAAGAAGACCTGGAAGCGCACGGCTACCTGCCCCGCCAACAGGCGCCGCGCCGCGAAGCCAGCATGCCGGGGTTGGGGCGCGGCACCGTGAACCGCCTGCTGCTGCTGACCGAAATCGGCGGGTTTGTGGGCCTGATTTTGATCCTCTACCTGGCCTACCAGGGCATCCAGCGCATTGATGCCAACATCGCCAAAACGGACGCCATCAGCGCGACCTCCGAGGCTGAGCTGCGCGCCCGCCAGAGCATCCCCACGCCCACGCCGATTGTCTCCATTAACACGGTGGTGCTGCCCGGCGGCCACGTTTGGTCCGAAACAGGCAACCATCGCTTTAACCTGGACGAAGTGCCCGCCCCCTATCGCGCCCAGTTCCAGCAGGTGCTGGCTGCTCCCGCAGAGAACTTCAGCACGCGCCCGACCATCGCCGGGGGGCCAGTCCAGATCGAAATCCCGGCCATTAACGTACGCGCCTCGGTGCGTGCCGGGGACGATTGGGCCGTGTTGCAAGCGGCGGTTGGGCATCATCCCTATTCCAGCCGCCCGGGCGAGCAAGGCAACATGGTGCTAACGGGCCACAACGACATTTTTGGCGAGGTCTTCCGCGACCTGCCACGCCTGGAAGCCGGCGACGAAATCTACATTCTCGCGGAGGGCGGGATGCGCTATACTTACCGCGTCCGCGAAGGCAAGCAGGTCACACCAATCGATACATGGGTGCTGGACCAGGGCCTGGGGGCGCAAACCCCGCTGATGACCCTCATCACCTGCTATCCTTATCGGGTAAACACCCACCGCTGGATCATCTTCGCGGAGCTTGTATCTAGTTCGTGAAAGAGGGAAAGATGACCAAGAAAAAGACGCGTCGCCCGAACCTGCCAGAAGAAACGCTGGCCCGCGCCCGGGCAGAACTTTATGGCGAGTCCGCCGCCCCGGTTGCTGCCCCCGCCGAAAGCCGCCCCGCGCCCGCTCCGGCCCCCCGAAAGCCAGCCAAGCCGCTCATTGCGGTTTCGGTGGAGGAGCTGAAGCAGGAATATGGCTATGTGCTGCGCGATCTGCAAAGCATGGGTTTGCTGGCCATCTTGCTGGTGGTGGTCATGGTCCTCGTGGCGCTGGTGGTGATCTAGCGCCGGGTGATCAGCAGGCTAAAACTCCCGCTGCTGGTGCCCAACACGCGGTCCAGGCGGGAGGCCTCCACCCGATAAATGCCATCCGCAGGCAGGCGAAACGCCTCAATCAACGCCACATTACTGCCCCTGCTGCCATCATCAAACGCGATTTGCTTGTTCCCTTCAAAGAGGGTTACCAGTGGGTCCAGATCGCCAGAAAGGCGGCGTAATTCAATGGTGACGACCTCGCCCGCGCTCCCCGCGAAGATGTAGCTCTCAAAAGGGCGTGCGGCATCAATCATCCCGCTGATGGGTACCTCATAAAACACTTCCAGCAGGCCATTTGTCCCGCTGAGGCCAGGCCGCCCGGCCAGGCTCAGGCGATAGGTGCCCTCGGTGGTGCCTTCAGAAAAACCCTCTCGTGTGACCATCAGGTAATAAACACCATCCACGGGCAGGCTATAGGCTGGAATGCTGGCGATGGTGGGCACGCGCGGGGTGTCGCCACGTGCCAGTTCGCGCCGTTCGGCATCCAGCAAAATCACCAACGTATCCAGGTTGCCGCTTTCGCGCTCCACCCCCCACGCTGATCACCTCACCGCGTTGCCCCTCAAAAGCATAATAGCGTTGCGGGGCGTCCCCACTGATTTGTCCGCTCGCCTGGTTTTCATAATCCAGCAAAATCGCGGTCGCCAGCGAAAAACCGCGTGCCTCATCTGGCATGCGTTGCAAGGAAAGCACAAAATTGCCACTGGTGGTGCCAGCTTCCTGCCCATAACGGGAGGCCACGATGATATATAAGCCAGTGATGGGCAATTGATAATTCACGATGTGGGCATCCAGGCGGCCCAGCGCGGCGGGGTCGTCGTCCTGCTGCACCAGGATTTGCCGCTCTGCATTGGCCAGTTGCAAGAAGGGGTCCAGATTGCCGGAGGTGCGCTGCAGGCTGATGCTCACTGCATCGCCACGCCGCCCCTCGAAGAAGTAAACCGTCTGCGGCACCTCGCCGGAGACCTGCCCAATCACCCGGTCGCCGTAGTTCAGCAGGGTTTCGCGCTCCACAGTGCGCCCCAGCCGGGTGATCAGCAGGCTATAGCGTCCGGTGGTGCTGCCCATCGCCTGGCCAAAGCGCGTGGCCACCGCAAAATAGCGCCCCGTGACCGGGAGTTGCACGGAATCCAACACGGCATTATAGCCGTCGCCCTCGTCATCACTCCAGCCCAGCAAGCCGCCATCCTGGTCCAGCAACAGCAACACCGGGTCCAGGTCGCCTTCCAGCGTCGTCAGGCTAAGCGTAATCACTTCGCCCTGCGCGCCCTCAAAGGCGTAGAGCTGCTGAAAAGCCTCTGTGGTGACCTCCCCACTGACGGCTTGGTCATAGCTCAGCGGCAAAAAGGGTTGCTGGGCCAGGCTCGCCCCACGCAGCCCCAACCCCAGCACCACCCCGCAAAGCATCATCCCCAGGTGTCTCATTGGCCAGGTAGCTGCACCCGCAGCGAGAGCGAGAATTCGCCAGAGGTGGCCCGTTCGGGGTCCGGGTAGCGGCTCACGGCGATGAGGTAGGTGCCCGTGCGCGGCAAGACCTGCCCCACAATGGCTGGGTCGAAGGTGTTGCCGCGTGGGCTATCGTCGTTGCGTGCGATCTCGATGGGGTCGCCTGCGCTGGTGTAGCCATAGAGATACAGCACGGCGTCCAGGTCGCCGCTCAGTTGCTCCACCTCGATGGTCGCCAGCGAACCAGACCCCCCCTCAAAAGAGAAGAACAGCAAAAACACCTCATCATCAATGGTGCCCTGGACTGTCTCGCCGGGCCGAATTGGCCGCACCACCGGGCTAACCCCCACGGCCAGCGGGTCTACGTTTTCCAGGAACAACTCATAGCCGCCCGTGGTGGCCGGGGTGCCATCCGTAGGCAGGTAGTGCGTGGCGCGGATGATGTATTGCCCATCCGCAGGCAAGGTCACTTGCAGCAGGCTATCCCGAATCTGGCCTGGTTCGATGTCGTCGTTGGAGTCAATGAGGCGCTCCTGCGCATCGCGCAATTCAACCAGCGGGTCCAGCGCAGAACCCGACAGCGCATTCATACGGATGCGGATGACATCATCTGCGGCACCCGTAAACAGATAATCCCGATTATTGATGGTATCGGTGATGGTGTCGGTTACGCGTTCGCCATAGGTGATGGGCAGGGGGGCATCGGGGATGGCTTCGGCAGTCGCCTCAGCCGTGGCGCCACCCGGCACAAAAATATTCGGCTCGCCCGGCACATTGAACACCGCCAGAAAGCTGTTTTCCACCAGGCGCGTGGGGCCGGTTGGTGGCAACACAAACAGCAAATAGCTGCCTGCCTGCGGCACAGAAGCACCGATCAGCGCGCCATCATTGGTGCTGGTCAGGGGGCGCAACTGTGCATCAGCCAGGATGAGCGTGGTCGGAGAGCCGTCATCCGTGGTGACGGAGAAATCCACCGCCCGGTTGGCGCCACTCACGCTAAATTGATAGAGCGTGCCCAGCCGCGAGGCGCTAAAGGTCCCCTGAACCGTGGTGCCCACGCTCAGCACCTCCGCCGGGAAGGGCAGTTCCGCCGCAGGCGCGGGTGTGCTGGCCGTTGGCGGGGGGTCCTCGCCTTCGCGGGCCAGGGTCAGCCGATAGCGCCCGCTGGTGGCTCCGGTCTCCTGCTCAAACCGTGTGGCAATCAGGATGTAGTAGCCGCTGCTTTCCACGATGTAGCTCAGGGCAGAGTTCTGGTCGCTGCCGTCCAGACTCACGTCGTCATTATCGGCCAGCACCTCCTGGGTACTGTTGAGCAGGATCAGGTAAGGGTCCAGGTCCCCTTCCAGGCGTTCGAGCTGCACTTCCAGAAATTCATCTTCTTCCGCAAAAAACACATAAGGCACCAGAAACTGGCCATCCGAAATGCTGCCTTCGGTCACCTGCCCGAGGTCAATCCGGTTGAGGGCGGCCAGTTCCGGCGGGAGGTCGCCGCTATTGATGGCAGGCGGGGCGGCCAGGGTCGGCGGTGGGGTAACGCTGGAACTCAACGCCAGCTGGAAGGTGCCGGTTGTGGTGCCAGAATCCTGATTAAGCCGGGTCGCCAGGATCAGGTAGTCTCCCGCTGCCGGGAGGGTTGCGGTCACCAAAGCGTTGCCATTGCTGCCGGCGCTGTTGTCATCCTCCGCCACGATCACGCCGCCGGAGGTCAGCAGATACACGTAGCTATCCAGGTCGCCGCCGGTGCGTGTCATGGCAATGGTCACGGGGTCGCCCACCCCTCCACGAAATTGATAGGTCAGCGAGGTTTCGGTGGCGCTGATGGTCCCCTGCACGGTCTGGCCATAGGTCAGGCGCGTGGTCCCGGCTTCGGCAGGGGTGCCGCTGGCGCTGGGGTCGGTGAGCGTGACCGCATAGTTGCCGCCCGTGCTTTCGCTGGTGGGCAGCCCCACCGCCAGAAAGTAGGTCCCATCCACGTTGAGGGTGGTCGAAAGCGGCGTGCCGGGCGCATTGCGCGCCAGTTCCACCAACCCAGCCGAATAGAGCACCAGAATCGGCTGCACGCTGGTGCCGCTTTCCGGCGTGACCAGCACAGGCTGCCCGGCGCGCCCCTCAAACCAGTAGAGCACAAAGCGCTCGCTTTCCGTGAGCCGCCGCGCGTCAGCACGCCCCG
>JAAUUD010000224.1 GCA_012031655.1 Anaerolineae bacterium
CATCTCGGCCCGCGAACGGACGCCTGTCGGTCCCGGTCATCATCACCCTCTCATTTGACATACGCAGCGTATGTGAATACAATGCCATTGAATTGACATACACAGCGTATGTCAATTGCGGGGCAATAGCAAGGTGTATCCATGAGTTTACCCAAGGAGCCGAAAACATGGTCGATGTGATCGTCATCGGAGCGGGCTTTGCTGGCGTCACTGCTGCGCGAGAATTGGGGGTCGCCGGGCGGCAGGTGCTGATTCTGGAGGGGCGCGCACGCGCGGGGGGGCGCACCTGGCGCCAAATCCAGCATGGTCACCCTTTTGAGCTGGGTGGCGCCTACATCCACTGGCTGCAACCGCACGTCTGGGCAGAACTCACGCGCTATGGGCTGGGCCTGGCGCCCACCTCCGAGCAGGAAGTCACCGAGGTGCGCGTATGGTCCGAGGGGGCCCTGCATCGGCTGGATGTGGAGACGGGGTACGGGCTGCTGGGGGAAGCCTACGCCGCTCTCTATGCCGCCGACCCGCAACCCGGGGAGTGCTTCCCCTTGCCCTACCAGCAGGCAACCTCGCCGGCGTGGGCCGCTGTTGCTGAACTTTCGCTGGCGCAGCAGGTCGAGCGGCTGAACCTGCCCCCGCTGCAACGCGACCTGCTCAACGCGATGCTGACCACGGATATGAGCGCACCGCCTGGCGAGGGCGCGCTGCTCGAACTGCTGCGCTTGCGGGCAGCGCTGGGCACGGACGACTTCACCCGATTGGCGGAAGCCACGGGGACTTTTATGATCGAAGGCGGCACGGCAGCGTTGCTGGACCGGATGCTGGCTGACAGCCGCGCCGAACTGTGCACTGAGGCATGGTGAACCGCATCGAACAGTACACAGCTCATGTGGAGGTGTTTACCCACGGGGGGCAACGCTACACCACCCCGCACGTGATCGTCGCTACACCACTCAACACCTGGCATCAGATCGACTTCCGCCCGGCCCTGCCCCCGGCCAAGCTGCGCCTCTCTCAGGCACGCCATGCCGGGGCGGGCCTTAAGTGCTTTGTGCAGGTGCGCGGCCACTACCCGGGGCTGCTGGCGCTGGCAGCGGCCCCGGACCTGTTCTCGCTCTTGACCACCGGGCACCTGGAAGGTGATACCACCTGGCTCATCGGTTTTAGCGCAGCCCGGCCCCAGGCCCTCACGCCGGAATGGGCGCAAAAGGCGCTGGCGCCACTGCTACCCGAAGCCGAGGTGCTGGCAATAGTTGGCCACCACTGGGCCGTGGACCCACTCGCCCTGGGCACCTGGGCCAACTTCAAGCCGGGCCAGGTGATGCACCTGGAAGCACTCCGCGCACCAGCAGGCCGGGTGAGCTTCGCCAGTGCGGACATTGCTACGGCCTGGCGAGGCTACATCGACGGCGCGATTGAGTCTGGCCTGCGAGCGGCGGCCTGGCTTCGGTCGCAAACGACAGGGTAAAAAACCGGGTGTCCAGAGGGGGGGTCGCCCAGCATGGCAGCCCAGGTTATAATGCCGCCCGAACACCAGCAACCAGGAAGCGTGGAAAGCCCATGCTAACGCTCATCACCGGGGCCACCGGCCACATTGGCAATACCCTTGTGCGAACGCTGCTCAGCGAGCACCCAGAAATGCAGGTGCGCGCCCTGCTGTTGCCCGGCGACCCAGCCAGCGCCCTGCAAGGCCTGCCCATCGAGATTGTGCGCGGGGATGTGCTGGACCCCGCCAGCCTGCGCGCCGCCCTACAAAACGTTGACACCGTATTTCACCTGGCCGGGGTGATCGTGATTCGCCCCTCAGCACGCGCCCTGGTGGAGCGCGTCAACATCCATGGGGCGGTGAACGTCGGTCAGGCCGCGCTGGCCGCAGGCGTGCGACGGATGGTGCATGTGGGGTCCATCCACATTTTTGAGCGCCTCCCCAGGGGCACCATTGACGAGTGCGTGCCGCTGGTCACGCGCCAGAACGCCGTTGGGCTGTACGATTACACCAAGGCCGAGGCGGTGCGGCAGTTGCAAGCGCTGGTGGCGGAAGGGCTGGACGTGGTTTTCGCCTGCCCCACCGGGGTTTTTGGGCCAAACGACTACCTTGGCTCGGAATATGGCGCCGTGCTGCGCGGCTACCTCACCCACGGCACGCAGGTGATCCTGAACGGGGGCTACAACTGGGTGGATGTCCGCGACGTGGCGCGCGGGCTGATTTTGGCTGCACAGCAGGGCGCCCCGGGCGAGCTCTACCTGCTGGGCGGGCACTATTGCAGCATGCGCGACTTCCTGAAACTGACCGAAAACGTGCTGGGCCGCCGCTATCGGGCCATCCTGCTGCCCTACCCGGTGGCCTGGGTGCTGGCTCAGGGCTTGGGCTTGGCCGCGCGCGCCTTCAACATCGCGCCCGCCCTCACCCCCTATTCGCTACGCACGATCCGCGATAACCCGAACATCAGCCACCAGAAAGCCAGCGCTGCCCTGGGCTATGCCCCCCGCCCGCTAACCGAAACCCTGCGCGATGCCCTGACCTGGTACGCCGAAAACCCAGCCTGAGGGCGCTTTCCCTGGCCCAGCAGCAAGCCAGGTTCGCTTTGCAGATGCACATCTTTTCGTTAGTATGGGATGGGCTACACACCATGACAACCTTTCTGGCACACCAAGGGGCAAACATGAATAAAAAAAGGTGGTTGATTCTGGCGGGGGTGGTGATCATCGCCGTTGTGGGGGCGGTGATTACCGAGCGCTTGCTTTACGTGCGCGAGATCATCGAACCCGTGGAACTGGAAATCAGCTATGCCACCACGCAAACGGAGATGCCCGCCGGGGCCACCTGCGCGGGTGGCAGCGAGGAAAGCCCAGGCATCGCCAAGGAAATCCTGAACCTGGAGACGGACGACATTTTTGTGGCCGGGGGCAGCAACCCGATGCCCGATGCAATGTGGGAAGATTACCGCTTCCGCCTGCCCTACCTCAAGAACTCGACGCGTAACCTGTTGTTCACCGAGTCTTGCTTCTTTCGCTCGCCAGATGCCGTGGTTGATTGCCAGGGCGACAACTGCTTCACCATCACGGAGATCGTCGAGGACCACACCTGGCTCAAGCTCACCACCATCGCCGGGCAGGGTTGCTACCCGAACGCCGACGGGTGCAACCTGGACGACGTTGAGCCGGGCTACATCAGCATCACCACCATTGCCAAGTGCCACCGCCTGGTTTTTGAGGGGCCGACCCTCTATGAATTGGCGGATGGGCGCGGCAACCGCTATGTGATGCACGCCACCGCAACAGGCACGCCAGACATCACCGGGCCGCAACTACCAGAAGGCTGGACCCTGACCGCCCGTGAGATCAGCGAGCCGCTGGTGCTGTTGCCCTTTGGCGGCGGCGATCACTGCTACTACAACGTTGTCCGCGATAACCTGGTGCAGAGCTACCACCAGATTGCCTATGCAGACGAGGTCTATCCACCAGAGACGGAATAACCGCCCGGCACGGTGAGCAACCTGGCAATGCCCGAAATTAGCAAATTTGTGCTATCCTGAAAGTGTGACCGCACACCAACTTTTAAGGAGGCATAGCATGGAAATCCGCGCTGCTCACCAGGTTAACGCTCCGGTCGATGTCACTTTTCAGGTTTTTCCGATGTTGCCCAGCTCCCCGACCGCATTGAAGCGATCAAAGGCAGTTGAGATCGTCTCGGCGGTGCAGCAAGGCGAGGGCATGCGCTGGCGCGAAACGCGCCTCATGTTCGGTAAAGAAGCCACGGAAGAGATGGAAATCCGCGCTTTTCTGCCCAACCAGTCCTACGATGTCGTGGCGGAGTCGCGCGGGATGCGCTACCACACCCGCTACACCTTCGCGCCACAAGGCGGCGGCACGCGGGTCGAGATGGTGTTTTCTGGCACGCCAACCAGCTTGCCAGCCCGCCTCATGTCGATGTTGAGTTTCTTCTTTGCTGGGGCAATGCGCAAGGCGTTGCACGGCGACCTGCAAACCCTGGGCGCAGTCGCAGAGCAAAGCAGCCCCGCGCACTAAGCCACCTCCGCACCGCGCCCTTTGTAAACGCCAGGGAAGGGCTACCCGCCATCCTCCGAGAGTTCAGCGAGCACCAGCAGGATGCGCTGATGAGAAGCGATCTGACGGGCCTTGAGGCGCATGGTGCGCGGACCTAAGCTGGGGAAGCTGTGCCTGACGCGATAGCCGCGCACCGCTTTTTCCTGCGGGATCACCTCGGTCAACCGCTGGCGCAGTTCGGGGATATTCCACTGGCCGTTCCCCAGATCGTACAGCAGTTGGCCGAGCGTCTCTGCTTCAGTGACGTTGAAGACCCAGCTCAGCGGGCGCCCGTTGCGCTCCACATCATCCGTGATGATGTAGCCCGGGATGGCATCTGCGCCTTTGTCGGTCACCCGGTTGCCCTGGCTGGGCGCTTCATCAATCCAGGTGCTGCGCCCCCAACGCCGCCATTTGACCTTCGTCACGCCCATAAATTCCAGAAAGGTGTTGGTGGCCAGCTCGCCAAAGCGGATGGGCTGCTTGTGGTTATCGGTGCGGATTTGCGCCCAATGCGCCGCGTTGTTGGCCCGAAACTTGATGGAGTCGGCATCGGGCGTCCCCACCATGTAGTAGGTCCCCTGGATAAGCGTATACATGCCGTCACTGATCCTATGATGAATTTTGTAGCAATCAACCTGGCCTTATTTATATCACAGGCTGCACAGATGCAAAGCGCGTTCAGCGGTTGTGCATACCCCCTGCACCTAGCTATTTTGCTCCAGGCTAATTTCCAAAAATTTAGCTATGCTGGAGGGGTTAACCATGCATAACCGGAGGAGCCAAACATGAGAAACCTCGTCGTCACCGAATTCCTCTCTCTGGATGGCGTGATGGACAATCCATCCTGGACCTTTCCCTACTGGAATGACGCGATTGCCCAGTTCAAGGGCGAAGAAACCGAGGCCACCGACGCCCTGTTGCTGGGCCGTGTGACCTATGAAGGCTTTGCGGCTGCCTGGCCGCAGAGCAAAGACGAAGGCGCTGCGTACTTTAACAGCGTCCGCAAGTACGTCGTCTCCAGCACGCTGGAGCGGGCCGACTGGCAGAACAGCGTGCTGATCAAAACGGATGTGGCGGCGGAAATTGCGCGCCTCAAGCAGCAGCCAGGCACAGACATCACCGTGCACGGGAGCGGCACGCTGGTACAAACGCTCATCCAGCACAACCTGGTGGACCGCTTCCGCTTGCTGGTGTACCCCGTGGTGCTGGGCCAGGGCAAACGCCTGTTTGCAGAAGGCACGGTGGCCACGCTGGACCTGCTGGAAGCCCGCCCCCTGGAAGGCGGCGTCCTGGCCCTGATCTACGCCCCGCGCCGCGCTTAGCCCCTGCGGCTCGGCACTCGGCAGCAAAGATGGGTTGGGGACCTGCCTGGCGCGGGTCCCTTTTGGGCTGTCCCCTCGTTTTCAACCAGGTGCCCCCTGGACCGCGCTGGCTGGGGCAAGCACCCAAAGGGCGCCAATACCCCCCAGCACCTTACCCCAGGTTGCCGCGCGGCTTGTGTTCCAGTTCGGCCAGGCCCAGCGCTTCTAACTGGGGCGGGATGTACATCCCAAAGCGCCCGCGTAGCCCTTTTTTCAGGCCATACCACCCGCCAATGGGGTTATCGGAGCTGATCATGATGATCAACCTGGCTGCCCTCTGGGAACGCTTGCCCTGGCCACGGTCAGGCTCCCAACGTAGCTGCCCTGGCGCCGCCATGAGGGTGGTTCGCGCCCCCCTCACAGGGGCGGGTTGAGCAGCAACGCCCGGTTCAGCACGCGCAGTTGCGGGTAGGCACCGCTGACTGCCCCTGTTTCGCTGAGCTGCTTGAGGACGCGGTTCAGGTGGCGGGTGGTTGTGCCCGGCAAAGAGCAACTGGCCTCCTTGCTGGGCAGGGTCACCACATCTGCCTGCGATTGCTGCGCCAGGATGTACATGG
>JAAUUD010000013.1 GCA_012031655.1 Anaerolineae bacterium
GGCCCTTCATTTAGGTCAAAGAAGTTTTGCAGAAGCCAGGCCGTGTCTCGACCGGCATCCACGGACGAGCGCGGCGGAAACAGGACAAACCACACACGCGCGCCGATAACGCCGCCGATCACTGCCCAGATCAAACCGTTCCAAACCAGTTCCGGGTCTTTGCCATCGCGTTTAGCCAACCAGGCAACCAGCAACGCACCTAGTACAATCCCGGTAATGGCTAGCAGTCCATAAAAATGCAGGGTTGGGTTTAGCGTCAGGCCAAAGAGTTCAAAAGGGCCAAACTGAATGCCGGTGCGGGTAATGTCCATAAAAGAAGTTTGCGCCTCCTGAAAGGTTGACGCTTATTGTACCGAACCCCTTGCATGATAGCGAGTGCGAAGCTTAGGTTTATAAATGTCTCTTGTCATGTAACGCACGGTAACAGTAGTTACCACCACTTTTTCGCTGCGCTCAAACGCGGTGGTAAGCGGGCTTGCCGCACAGGTACACCGAAACCCCCGCTAAGCGGTGGTAATTCCGCTGTACCCTGCGTAACAGGCCACCCGCTCCCTTCAGGAGCACCCTGTTACACACGGCAAGCCCGCTTACCACCACCTTCGCACAGCGTTCCGCTTCGCCTGATGCTCGCTCCACGCTGGCCCTAATCCAACCAGTGCCGCCCGATACGCCGATGGCGCAGCCGCACCCGCCAGAAATACGGCACCGCTGGCAGGGTCGAAAGACCAACCCACAAAAGCGCGATGGCTTCTCGCCAGAGGCGGTGCATCAACGCGTGAAACAGCTTGTAGGCCACGTCCAGGCAAAACAGGGCCAAATGCCGCAGAAACTTTCCGTGAGGATCGAGCAAATCCGGCAGGAGGTAGTACCGAATGCGCCAGCGCATCCCGCGCCAGGGCTGGCGCCCCGCGCTCGCCGACGCGCGATCGTGCAACAGCCTGGCCTGCGGCACCACGCCCACCCGGAGGCCGTGGTAGCGTACACGGTTGCAATAGTCGTCATCTTCGCCATACATAAAGAACAGCGGGCAGAAACCGCCTACGCGTTCCAGGCATTCCCGCGCAAGCCACCAGCACGCCGCCGGGGCCGCCTCCATGGCATAGGTCGCGGTTGCGCTTCCTTGCAATAACGCGGTCAGCAACGCGCCTGACTCTGCATGCTGGAGGTAATATAGAAAACCAGGGTCAAGCGCCTGGCCATCGCCTGTCCAATGAATGGGGGTGAGCAGGGCATACTCAGGGGAGCTTTGCGCCGCACGCGCCAGGCAGTCAAAGTCTGCGCGGCTGAGGTAAGCATCCTGGTTCACCAGCAGGCAAGCAGAGGCCCCCTGAGCCAGGGCATGGCGCAACCCGAGGTTATTGGCCAGCCCAAACCCCAGGTTGCGCGATTGTCGGATGACGGTAATCTGCGGAAACTTGGCGAGGATGCGCCAGGTGGCATCCTGAGAGGCGTTATCAACAACAACAACGTGACAATCGCACTCGCAGAGATGCGTCAGGCAGCGTTCAAGGGTGGTGGCTCCATTGTGAGCCACCACAATAGCAAAAATGCGCTGACCGTCTCCCGGCGCCGCGCGCGCAGCCACAGCGCTACCAGGCTACTCCTCCGGAAAGTCCGTAAGTGTCATCAGTTTTTCTTCCAGAATTTCCGGCGCGATCTCATCAATGCTCAGCAGTTTGTCGCGGGAGTTTTCACCTGCCACAATCTCGACCTTGTTTGGCGAGATGCCCAACGTTTGGGCGATGAACTCAATCAGCTGGCGATTCGCAGCCCCGTCATCTGGCGATTCAGTCAGGCGTACCTTCAGGATGCCATCTTCCTGCACGCCGGCCAGTTCGGTTCGGCTGGCGCGCGTCACAACCCGCACCGAAAAAGCCGCGCCGCCCGATGCTTTGGTGATCTTGAACTCACGTTTGTTGCTCATGGTGGTTCTCCCCTGTTGTTTGCCTGGTGATGAACTCAGGCTGCGGCATTGAGCACCAGCGTGCCCAACACCTGCGCTAACACAAGAACGATGATCGGGCTAAAATCCAGCCCAGCTGCGGGCGGAATTACATCCCGGACAGGCTTCAGGAAGGGTTCAGTTGCATTGAAGATAAACCGGGCCAGGGGATGATAGGGGTCGATCTGGACCCAGCTCATCAACACGCGTGCCAGGATCAAAAAACTGAAAAGGTAAATCAGCAACCCGATAAGCTCTGCCAGCAACATGCCTTACTCCTTACTTACTGTAGCGTGCGCTCTCCAAAAATGGCACGCCCTACACGAATCAGGGTAGCGCCTTCCTGGATAGCGACCATATAATCATCCGTCATGCCCATACTCAAAACATCAAGCTCCAGCGCTGTAAAATCATGCTGGAGCGCATCGCGCAAAAGTCGCAACCGCCGAAAAACCGGGCGGGTTTGCTCCGGGTCTGTGCCCCAGGGGGCCATGGTCATCAGGCCCAGAAGGCGTAAGCCAGGCAATTGTGCCATCTGCTGTACTGCCATCCAGAGTGTCTGGCGCTGGTCTTTCTCGTTTTCCCAATTATACGCCAGCCAACCGCTTTTTGTTGCCTCGCCAGAAACATTGATTTCCAGCAAGACCGCCAGCGATTGGGCGCCTTCCTGTGCAAAGCGACTGTAGCGCTCGGCCAGGCGCACCGAGTCCAGGGAATGCACCAGGCTAAAGCCTGCGGCAACGACATCCCGCGCCTTGCGCGATTGTACATGGCCGATCATGTGCCAGCGCAGGGCCGCTGCTTGCGGCGCTGCAAGTTTGCTGGTGGCTTCTTCCAGGCGGTTTTCGCCAAAGTCCGTGACGCCGGCTTCTGCCGCTGCTTGAATAGCAGCCAGGGAATGTTGCTTAGACACGGCCACCAGCCGGACCGCATCAGAAGAGCGTCCGCTGCTTTCCGCAGCCTGCCGCAGCTGCTGCCGAACCCGGGCAACGTTTTCTGCAATACTCATGGCCTGGGGACCCCTGACCCTTGCTCAAAACGCCATCAACGCACCAAAGCGTCCGGTCTGTCCCTGTTCGGCGCGGTGCGAGAAAAATTCATCGGTGTGTGTGGCAGTGCAAATTCCGGCGATCTCGATCATTTCCACGCCAGCCCGCTGCAACAGCTGGCGGTTGGCTTCCCAGAGGTCCAGATAGGCGGTGCCATCGGCAGGGTCGCGACGAATAGTGCCACCGCAATCAGGGCCCAAGGCGGCCCGGGCTGCCTGGACGACTTCTTCGCCCACCTGGTAGCGCGCTGGGCCGATGCTGGGCCCAATACCCACCTGCACATCCTGCGGGCGGCTGCCGTAAGCCGCCTGCATGGTCGCCAGCGTGCTGAGCTGGGCGCCGCTAAGGGTACCTCGCCAGCCTGCATGGGCCATCCCCAGCACGTTCTGCATCGGGTCATAGAACAAGAGCGGCACACAATCCGCAAACCGCATGGCCAGCGCCACATCCTGATGCTGCGTGACCATTCCATCGGCCCGGTTGAGCCAACGCCGACCCGGTAAGGGAGCCTCCGCAACCACCGTGTCTGCGCTATGCACCTGCCACACAGAGCACACCTGCCCAGGGTCAACCGCCAACGCCGCGTACATCCGCCGGTGGTTCTCCTGAACGGCTTCCACAGCATCGCCCACGGTGCCACCCAGGTTCAGGCTACCCCAGGGTGCAGCACTTACCCCCCCCCACCGGGTAAAGATGCCATGGCGAAACGGGGCATCTGCCCACATTTCAAATTGATAATACACCAGGCCCCCTGCTTGAAGGCGTTGCACAGCGCTGCTCCTTAGATCGTCACGACTTGATCATAATATAGCAACTGTCAAGGCTGGTAGCATCCCCCTACCCGGGTGGCTCTGCCGGAGTTAGGGCCTGTTGGCGCTCCAGCCACCCGATCACTTTTTCCATATATAGCTGGGGATGATCTGCAAAGGCGCGCCGATGGGCACTCCCTGGCGCCACCCAGATTTCGTGCGGCCCTTTGAGGTCGCTCGCCAGCAACCGCACATCATTCAGGCGCACAAACTCGTCTTTTTCCGCATGGATGAACAACACAGGCACTTCTGCGCTCAGGTGTTTGGCCCACAGGCGCGGGCTAACCTGATACATGCGGGTGTTGGTCCGCACCGAGGCACCCAGGATGATCAGCACCGCCAGCCAATCAGACAGGATGGGCGGTACCCAGCGTTGCCGCAACCAGGCTTCAATCGTATCCACAAAGCGCAAATACACCCCATCCAGAACGAGCGCATTCACTTTATCCGTCAAGGCAGCGGTGATCAGGGCCACGCCCGCGCCCATGCTCAACCCCAGCAGGCTTACCTGCTGCACGCCCTTCTCCTGAACCAGAAAGTCAACCGCGCCCAGCAGGTCTTCCTTCTCAAAAACACCAAAAGTCACGGTGTCGCCTTCGGAATTGCCATGCGCCCGCAAATTAAACAGCAATACATTGTAGCCGGCCCGGTGCAGCGGAACCGCCAGCGGCAGGTCACCCTCCAGGCTGCCCCAGCGCCCATGGCAGAAGATCACCGTGCCGCGTGCCTGGGGCGCGGGCACCCACCACCCCTGTAATTGCACCTTATAGCGGCTAGGAAAGCGAACCGGTTCTCCGGGCAGGCCATGGTTCTGCGGTGTGTCGGCTGGGTCCGGGGGCAACCGTCGGGTGAGCAAACGTCCCAAAACCAGGGTAAAAGTGGTGATGAAGATCAAAATCACCACGCCAAATGCCAGCGCATAACCCATGCGTGTTTTTCCTCCAGGCGGCCAACGTCCGTCCTAGTGTATGCCAAGCGTGGGCCAGGCGCTAGAACTCGATGCGAACCACCGTGGGCGTTGGAGAGGGCAACGGCGTAACCGAAGGGATGGCGGTTGGCTGACCGGGTTCGGTGGGCGTTGGGCTGGGGAGCGTGGGCGGCGGCGAAGGGCTGGGCGTCTGGGTAACGGTGGGTAGCGGGGTAAAGGTAGCGGTGGGCCGAGGCGTGGGGTTCAGCGGGCGCAGCGCGCTCTCGTGCATGTAAACGATATCCCGAAAGGCGCCATTGGGGTTCAGGTCAATGACCCACCATTCGTTTGCCAGTGCATAGTCTGTGCTGGAAGCCCGGCCATAAGTGCAAACTTCATCCTGGTAAAAAAGCGTCTCGCGCCGTTCGCAGGCACGGTCCGGGCATTCGCGCAGGGAGGCATATTCCACCCAGACGAAAAACATCATGCAACTGGGGACTGGCGTGGGCGAGGCTGGCACAAAAACTCAACCTGTGTCGAGAAAAAGGGGCGTGTTGGCGATGCCTCGGCCACGGCGGTGGGGTCGGTTTGGAACCCCGCATTAACCCAGGCTAAGACCCCTTGCCAGCCGAGATAGCAAGCAAAGACCATGACAATAGAAAGTGGAATCACCCAGCAAGAAAAACCGCCTGGGCGCCGATAGGTGGTGATCATCAGCACCTATCCTAGCGTAGCGAACGCCTCGCCTGCCAAACGCCCGCGCTACGCTTTGACACCTGTCAGCGCAAAGATGGGCAACACGCTGCTTTTGCCGGGCAGGCGTGTGGGCGGAAGCGCGCGCACCTCTACCATGTCTCGCACTTCTGCGTAGGTGGTTTCGCTTAACAAAATCTGGCCATCCTGCGCGATTTCTTGCAGGCGATGGGCGGTGTTGGCGGCATCTCCAATCACGGTATAGTTCATAAAGCGTTCCGAGCCCACGTTGCCCACCACCACCTCGCCAGTGTGCACGCCGACGTTAAGCGAAAGGGGCAGCAGGCGGCTGCCCATCTCCGCTACAACCTGGGTAAAGCGGCTTTGCATCTCCCAGGCTGTCATCACGGCGTTGAGGGTGTCGTCGCCGGTGGCTACGGGCGCCCCAAAAAAAGCCATCAGTTCGTCGCCAATGTATTTGTCCAGCGTGCCATGGTGCTGCACCACTACTTCGGTCAGTGCGGAGAAGATGTTGTTGAGCACCGAGACCACCTCTTGTGCTGTATATTGCTCTGCAAAGGCTGTAAAGCCGCTGATATCTGCAAAGAGGATGGAAACGCGCCGGGTTTCGCCCCCCAGTTTGAGGTAGCGGTCTGGGTCGATCAAGATCACCTGCATAATTTCTTCATCGACATAGCGGTTCAGGATGCGATTGAGGAGTGCGTTGCGCGTTTCTAGCTCATCTCGCAGGTGTTTGAGGCGCAACAGGGACCGGACGCGCGTCTTGAGCATCAGGTAACTGAAAGGTTTGGTGATGAAATCATCGGCCCCGGCTTCGATGGCGCGTAGCTTATCCTGCTCGCTTTCCAGTGCCGTCACCATCACCACGGGGACAAAACGTGTGGCGTCACTTTCTTTCAGCCGTCGGCACACCTCAAAGCCAGAGACATCCGGCAACATGGCATCCAGCAGGATCAGGTCTGGCGGTTGCGTCAGGGCGGCTTCCAGCGCCTTGCTACCCGCAGACAAGGTCGTCACTGAATAGCCTTCCATCGCCAGGTGTGCTTCGATCACCTCACGATTCATCCAATCATCATCGACTACAAAAATACGTGCGCTTGAGTCAGACATAGGCATGATTGTAACCAGCACTTTCAGGAGACACAACGGGGCATTCGGTCCGGCCAGTTGACTTTCCTCCCGTTCGCGCTTTTGGCTATACTATGCATGTGGCGATCTTTACAGAAAAGCAGTTCAACACCCTCACGCACATCTGCGATACCCTGATCCCCCGTCTGACCGTGGAGGCTGATGAGGGGGGGGTCTACGCCCGTTGTGCCAGTGATCTGGACATTTCAACGCGGATGGAAGCGATTATCGCGCAGCATGTGGACCCTGCCCTCATCCGCGAGCTACGCCTGGCCCTGGATAGCCTGGAAATTCCGGCCTGGAATGCGCTAGCCAGCGGCGTGGCCGGCGCGTTTTCCGCCCTGCCCCTGGAGGAGCGTACCGCCATCCTGCGTAGCTGGGCGCGCAGCCGCTTTCCGGTGCTGCGCAAGCTCAGCCAGGGCCTTAAGCGGCTGGCGATGTTGCTCTATTACAGTTTGCCCGGCATCCACGGCCCCAACCCCAATTGGCCATCCCTGGCCTTTGACCCGCCCAAGGCTGCTCCCACCCCAGCAGAACCCGCGCTTTATCCTTTGCAGATTGGCGGACCCACCCACCTGGTGTGCGATGTGGTGGTGGTGGGGAGCGGCGCCGGGGGCAGCCTGGTGGCCGCACAATTGGCTGCCGCCGGATATGACGTGATCGTGCTGGAAAAAGGCGGCTACCCGCTGCCGGAAATGTACGACGGCTCCGAATATCGCGGGCTACAGCAACTCTATGAAAAAAGCGGTTATCTGACCAGCCACGACCTGAACGTGGCCATGCTGGCTGGCAGCACCCTTGGCGGCGGCACGACCATCAACGGGTGTGCGGCATTTTTGACCGCCGAGCACGTTTTAGCAGAATGGACGCGCGAATTTGGCCTGGCAGAAGTGGCCAATGGGCGCTTTCAGGCGGCGCAGGCCAGTGTCGCTGAACGATTGCGGGTGAATTCCGCAGGTTCGCTCCCCAACGCACAGAACGCCCGGCTAGAAGCGGGGGCTCAGGCCCTTGGCCATTCAGTAGAAGTAATCCCCCGGAATGCGGTTGGCTGCGTCGATTGCGGTTTTGTAACTTTGGCTGTCGCTATGGTGCTAAGCAAGGCGCACTGCAAACCTACTTGCGGGATGCACACCAGGCTGGGGCGCGCATCGTGGTTCGCTGCGAAGTGCAACGCGTACAGATCGAGCAAGGCATAGCCCGGGGTGTCGAAGCCGTTTGCCAGGGCGCAGGTCAGGCCCACCCGGTGGCTATTCGTGCACGGCGGGTCGTCCTGGCCGCGGGGGCGCTCCACACCCCGGCACTCTTGCTGCGTTCCGGCCTCAGCCATGCGCAGATCGGCCAGAACCTGCACCTGCATCCGGCCACTGCTGTTTATGGGCGCTACAAGGAACCTATTCAGGGCTGGTCTGGCGTGCTGATGAGCCGAGCGGTGCGTTCGCTGAGTAACCTGGACGGGCGCGGCTATGGGGTGCTGCTAGAGACAGCACCCCTTCACCCTGGCATCGCCGCTATGAACCTGCCCTGGCAGAGTGGCTATCAGCACAAGGCCACCATGCGCCAGTTAGCCCACCTGGCCAACATCGTGATCATCACCTGTGACCGCTATGGCGGGCGCGTGGTGCTGAACAGCCAGGGCGCGCCCCGGGTGCACTATACCCTATCCCCCTACGATGCCAAACACCTGATGACCGGCATCCTGGAAGCGTTGCGCATCCATGCCGCCGCAGGCGCCCACGAACTTTCTGCGCCCTACACCCTGCCCTATCTCTATCATCCAGGGCAAAGCCCGCAACCCCTGGAAGCCTATCTGGCGGCCATCCAGGCCCGGGGCTTGCCGCGCAACGCTTTTGCCTTGCTGAGCGCGCATCAGATGGCCAGTTGCCGTATGGCAGCCAATGCACGCCAAGGGGCCCTACGCCCATCCGGGGAAACCTGGGAGATTCGGCACCTCTATGTGGCTGATGCCAGCGCGTTGCCCACTGCGCCCGGCGTCAACCCGATGTTAACGATCATGGCTCTGGCGTACTGTACCGCCGAAGCCGTTCTCGCGAGCCTACCTCAATGAGCACTTTACAACGATTTATTCAGCGTGTCCGCACGCCAGAAGCCTTCCCAGCCCCGCCCTGGGGGGTACCCCTGGGCCTGGGGCTAGGGCTGGCCTACCTGGTGGTTATTTTTGCCGCTGTCTTGCTGGTGGCAACCCTCACTGATGCCGATTCTGAAGACCTGGCCTCCGCGACCCTGGCAGGAGGGCACCTGCTGGCTTGCCTGGTGATGTTGCTGCTCTTCTGGCAATACACCAGCCTGGCCCTCTCTGGCAGCGAACCCCCGAACGCCCCTACCCTGGATTACCGCCAGGCCTTGCGGTGGGGTCCATCGCGTAGCACCCCCATCGGGAGCGTGATGCTGGTTAGCCTGGCCCTGGCAGCGGGTCTGGATACCGCTGGCTTGGTGCTGGGTGTGCCCCTGGATAGCCTGCCAACCCCGCTGGATGACCTGCCCCGCGCTGAGACTGGCGCCTTTTTAGCTGCGCTGGTGGTGGTCGTCGTGCTGCGACCTCTGGTTGAAGAACTGATCTTCCGTGGCGTGCTTTATACCACCCTGCGCCAACGAATGAGCGTCTGGGCAGCGGTGGTGCTCTCCAGCGCAATCTTCGCAGCTCTACACTACGCTTACGATCCGACCTATCTGTGGTGGGGGCTGGTGCAGCCGCTTGTGCTAGGGCTGGTTGCCGGGCTGGTGCGCGCCAGCACGCAATCCACTCAGGCTGCCCTGGCCAGCCATGCCATGTTTGGCTTTTTTGTGATGTTGCGCGCACTGCTGGCCTGAGCTACACCCTCTGTCTGTTAGATAAGGATGCTTTTCATGAGCAACTTACCTGATCTTTTCGTCCATCACCTTCAGCTACGCACCCGCTTTTCGGATGTGGATATGCTGGGGCATGTCAACAACGCGGTGTACCTGACCTTTCTGGAAGAAGCCCGCGTCCACTATGCCCGCGACGTGCTGAACTGGGATGGCGAACCTGACCATATGGGCATGATTGTTGCCAAGTGCACCATTGACTATCTGTTGCCGTTGCGGGCCGGAGAAGAAATTGCCATCTTCACCCGCTGCTCCCGAATTGGGCGCAAAAGCTTCGACTTCACCTACTTCATCGCCCGACCCGACCAGGAGCAACTGGTGGCCACCGCCCTCACCACAATGGTCGCTTTTGATTACCGCGCTGGACGTTCCATCCTCTTTCCAGAGCCCTGGCGCATGCACATTCTGGCGTTCGAGACCCACGCCCCGGAAGAAGCATGACGTTTTTCTGCCTGGTCACGGCCCATCACGCAGGTGACCTGAGCTACCTGGCCCGGTTGCAGACGGTCTTGCTGGGGTGGCGTGCAGCGTTGGGGCATCACATGCTGCTCATTGACACAGGCGGAGCCTGGTCGGGTGAGGTGTGGAGCAGCACGGCGACCCAGCACCGCGCGCCCTATTGGGTGCTGGATGCCATGAACTATCATGCCGTGCTTGCTGATGGGCTGAACGATACTACGCGCGCGAGCTTGCAGCCTCACCTCCAGATGCGCCTGGTGGCTCCTGCTGAACTGCCGCTGCCACTGCCCCAGGCGTCCCCAGAGCAGCCCCTCCGCTGGAAGGTAACCCCCGGTGCCTCAACTCCCAGCCTGCACAACGGCATTCTGGGCCTGCCGACTCCCCCCAAAGGGCGCGTAGGTTGGGTAGAATATGCGCCCGAGGGACCGGAGATCATCGCCTGGCAACTACGCGAGGTGAATCTGCACACCCTCCCCGACCCCAGCATTACAGCGGTGGTCGAATTTGTGGAAAGCGAAGCGCGCTACTTCCAGCGCAAGAAGGGAAACGCTCATGCAGCAGAGTGAGCTAGTCGGTCGCCTGGATGCCTACTTTCAGGCTCAGCGCTATAACGAGCAAGAGCACTGGCTGGGCTTTCTGGCAGAGGCACAAAAATCCAGCGCACGACCGCATTATGCACCTGCCTTCTGGGAAGGCACCTGGAACGGCCTGATGCTGGACAATACGCAGACCGTTGATCGGGTCTACCTGGTGGTCTTTCCAACCCGCGAGATCATCGACACCATCATCGCACGCGAGGTTGGGCGTGGTGCCCCTGGCGCGCTGATCTTTGCGCACCACCCCTTTGCCTATGATGAAAGCGAAGGCCGCTTTACCCCCATTCCGCTGGAACAGCTCGAAGAACTGCGCGAGCACCACATCAGCACTTACATTTGCCATGCCCCGCTGGATTGCCACTCGGAGATCAGCACTGGAACGGCCCTGGCCAGCGCCATCGGCCTCAACGACCTGGCGCGCTTTGGGGAGCATTTTGGCGGTTATGCCGGGGTGATTGGCAACGTCCCCGCCACGCCCTTTCAGGCTTTTGCAGAACGCCTGGCCAAGGCGTGCGAACTCCAGCGCCTGCGCTACGACCAGATTTTGCACGCGGGGCAGCCAGTGCGCCGAGTGGCGCTGGTGGCAGGCGGCGGCGGCACGCCCCACTTTATTGACGAAGCCGCAAACCTGGGTGCCGATACCTTCGTGACAGGACACTGGCACCTCTTCGCGGATAGCCCCTTTGCACAGGAACGCCGCGAAGCCTTCCGCACCTATATCCCCACCCTCAAGATCAATCTGTTGGGCACCTCGCACTACAGCAGCGAAATGGTGGTCATGCGCGACACCATGAAGGGCTGGTTTGTGCGCGAACTCGATCTGGAGACCTTCTTCATCCCCCAGGAAAACCCCTGGAGCGCTTAGGCCCGGGAAGCCTTATGCGCTGCGATCATCGCCGCATAAAGGTCCACCACCTCATCCATAATGGCTTCCCAGGTCTGGGTTTCGGCAAAGGCGCGGGCAGCCTGGCCCATCTGGTCGCATCTGCCTGGTTCGGCGATGATGGCCCGCACCGCTTCGGCCATGCCCATTACATCCCCCACAGGCACTGCATAGCCATTGACGCCGGGCTGGATGACATCCTTTGCGCCACCGACCAGAGTCGTCACCACGGGCAACCCTGCCGCCATGGCTTCGACGATCACCAGCCCAAAAGACTCCAAGGCCGAGGGAAAGGCAAAAATATCCGCGCTGGCAAAAGCCTGCGAGAGTGCTTCGCCGGTCATGTAGCCCATGAAGCGCGTCGGGGTCCCCGCAAAATGGGCTTCTAACTCGGCACGCTGCGGGCCATCCCCAATGATGGCCAGGCGCGTCCTGGGCACCGCCTCCAGAACATCGCGCAGTTGGTTAATGCGCTTTTCGTAGGAGAGCCGCCCCACATAGAGCAGGATGGTGTCCTGCGGGTGGCCATCCGAAAGCTGAGCACGCATCTCGGCCTTCCGAAAGCGCGGGTGGAACTTTTCCGCATCAACCCCACGCCGCCACAGGTCCACGTTCCGAAATTTTCGCGCCTGCATTTCTTCCTGCACCAGGCGCGAGGGCGCCAGCGCACGGTCGCACGCGTTGAAATTCCAGCGGGTGTAGGTCCAGATGACCGGGTTGAGGAACCCAAAGCCAAAGTGACGCGCCATGTTGGCCACATCCAGGTGGAACGAGGCCAGCGTGGGCTTATCCAGGCGCCGGGCCATCAGTAACCCGCCCGTGCCGTTGATCAGTGGGTGAATAAAGTGCATGATGTCGGGATCAAAGGCTTGCACCGTGCGGTAGGTCGCCAGGTTAGGCGGTCCAATGGTCAACTCCGGGTAAAAGGGAAAGCGCACCCCCGGCACCCCCACCACCGGATGCCCATGATACTCCGTGGCGCCGAGTTTGGGCGCCACCACGATGAAGTCAATGCCGCGCTTGTGCAGGTGGTCCAGCAGCAGGCAAATAACCGTCACAATGCCGTCAATTTTCGGCAGAAATGTGTCTGTAAAGACCGCAACTTTCATCCGAGACCCTGTAGCAACCCCAAAAACCGTGCGGCAGATCAGTCTACCACACGGTTTTGTTTTGCCAAGCTTCCGTTCCGGGCTTAGTAATCATCCTCCGTCGGCGGGATGTTATAGCCGTACTCGTCATAGAACTGGTTACGGTTTCGGATGTTCGGGTCCTGCACGCTCACCGGGCCATCAAATTGACCATAGTCGGGCGGGGGTGGCGGCGCCTGGTTATAGCCTGGGGCTGGATAGGGCGCGGATGGCGGCATCATTGGCGAGGGCGGCGGCGGCACATAGGGCTGCTGTTGCATGCCCGGCTGAAGCTGGGGTTGCCATAGCCGGGGGCCTGCGGTGGCGGGAGTTGCGGCGGCGCGTAGGACTGCATCCCTGGCGGCAACTGCCCCGGCATCCCCTGCCCTGCCTGATAGCCCTGGCGATTATAATCTACCTGGGCAGTGAGCTGACCTTGCCAGGCGGGCAGAATTTCCGCCCCACCCTGATGGATCACGTAGTATATGGGCTTCCAGCCAATGCCAAACAGTTCAATGTGGATGTCTTTCTTGAGCGGCGTGACGCGTTCTTCGCGGTAATCAGCCGCGACCTGCGCCCACTGCTGGTTAAGCCGATCAATCTCCTGCTCAAACATCTGCTGGAGCTTGCTCATCTCTTGCTGGACCTCGCGTAGCTCGGCGGAGGTGTCGCTGATGTTCTGCTGGGCTTGCTCGCGGAAGCGCTGAACGCGCGTCACGCGCGAGATGGTGTATTGCGTGCGCCCCTGGAACAGCCCCACAGCGGCCTCACCGAGTGTGGCCAGGGTTTCGCGCCCCAGGCCTTGCAACTCAGCTTGTTGGGCTTCGAGCTCGCGTTGCAGGTCCGTGTAGCGGTCCGCCAGCTTATCAAATTGCTGAGCATAGCGCTGTGTGGTCTTGTCAATTTCCTGGTCGCGGAGCTGGCGCGCGGTCGCATGGACCTGGGCCTGGAAGTCCGCAAAGGTCATCCCTGGCTGGCCATAGATTTTCAGCTTGTCGTGTACGGGCAGCACCATAAAGGCCGTTTTATAAATGTAATCCACCACCTCTTTTTCCAGGGAGGTCATGCGCTTCTTATCCAGCAAACCCGCGTCAGGCTCCCCAAAGGCCGCCTCGGTTTCGGGCTCGCGCAGGATCAGGCGCGTGTCCATGGGGCGCGCCGCGTGCTGCTCCCAGTGGATAAGCCCGGAGCGATCCACATTCAGGACGTGGTAGGCGTATTTTTCCACCTTGTTGATCATCAGCTTGCGGTCCATGTAACGGACTTCGCACTGGGCCAGCAAGAAGGGCTGATATAGCAAAACCTGGCGCAGCACATTGCCTGTGCGCCTCCCAGATTGCTGCTCAAAATAGAGAAGCGCTTGTTGCAGCGGGATGTTCGCAGGCAGGTAGTACTGGGTTGTCGCTGCCGAAAGCGCTGCAAGCACCCGGCTATAGCCAGCGGGCAAATCGCCTTGCTGCTGCGCCACCTGCACACTGGCGCTGGGGCCACTGTAGCTGGGCACAGCGGGCGGTTGAGCCGGGACCGGCGGCGGATTAAAGGCCGACAGCGCAGGCGGCTGCCCATAGGCGCCAGGTGGTGTAAAGCTACCTGGTGAAGGCTGGACATACCCGGCTAGCGGAGGTGGGGGTGCAGGCGCGGCGGGTGGTGGCGGCGGCGCTTGCCCAGCCCCGCGATAGCTCCCTGGGTCAAAGGGATGGGCGTTCCCTAAGCCTGGCAGGCTGGGCGGCGGGGGCGGCGCGGACTCCGGCAGTCTGGGCGGTGGGGCGAACTGTCCTGCAACCTGGCACCTCCGCCCGGCACGCTTGGTTCCGGCAAAAACCAGAGAACCCCCGGTAGGCTGGGCGGAGCCTGGCCGTAGCCGGGCTGGGCATACCCTGGCGCATAACCAGGGGCGGCGGGTGGCTGGCCATAAGCCGGTTGTCCGTAGCCTGGTGCTTGGGGCTGCCCATAACCGGCGCCGATGGTTGGTTATAGCCGCCAGGCTGCCCATAACCTGGTTGAGCATAGCCGCCAGGCGCTTGCCCTTTCAGGGGCGCCATCAGTTGCGAAACCTGAATACGCGTCAGGGGGCCGCGCAGGTAGCTCATGGCCCAGCGGGTGTGCATGAGGATCGGCCCAGCGGGGTCGTGGATGTTGTTCATCACGAAGACGCGCGGCTGGATGGTAGAAAGCAGTTGATCCATCTGTTGCATATCGATGGGGTGCTCTGCTGAAACCGCCGCCGCCAGCCCATCCAGCACCTTACGCTTATCGTTTTCAGTCTGGAGCTTGCCAATAAACCAGGTCCCGGCATTGGAAAGGCCCTTGTAGTCCAGGTCGCCTGGGTTCTGGGTGGCCAGGATCAACCCAATGCCAAAGGCGCGGGCTTGCTTGAGCAGGCGCAGAAGGGGCTCTTTGGTGGGCGGGTTTTTGGGATAGGGCGGGAAGTGCCCGAACACCTCATCAAAGTACAGGATGGCGCGCAGGCTGCTGGTGCCGCCCAGGGTCCGCATCCAGGCCAGCACGTTTTCTAGCAAAAGCGTGATGATAAAGCTGCGCTGTGCTTCTGTGAGGTGCGCGATGTAGAAGATGCTCAGGCGGGGGCGGCCCTGGCCTGAATAGAGGAGGTTGCGTACATCCAGGTCTTCGCCCTGCAACCAGGTCTGAAAGCTGGGCGAAGCGATGATGTTGTTCATCTCAATGGCCAGCTTAAAGCGCTCCTTCTCCGGGAAGAAGGTGTTTCACATCAAACACGCCCAGTTTGCTGAAGGGCGGCTGCTGGACCTGCACAATCACGTCCTGAATGGTCAGGGGCATGTTGTTGGCCCAGGCATATTCGATAATGTTCGCGATCAGCACATGCTCGCGGTCTTTGTTGCGCGCCTTGATGCCCGCCAGGGCCAACAGGGCCGTCACGATACCGCTGATGCGCTCGCGGTGTTGTTCTTCGTAGCCGTACCAGCCTTCGCGCGGGGGTTGCAAGGCATGCACAATGCTGATGGGCAAGCCGGAATCCGAGCCGGGCGTAAAGATGCTGAAGTTGGCCCGCTGGCGGAAGTTGGCCACGCGCTGCGCCGAAATACCCCAACTGGCCAATCCCTCGCGCCAACGCTGGGCGATGTCCCGCGCATACTCAATCGGTTCCAACCCTGCCCGCCGGGCGTCTTCTTCGTTGATCCAGGGCAAAAACTCCTCCGGCGTAAGGCCCGGAAAGGCCAGCATCAGGTTGGTGATGTCTCCCTTGGGATCAATGATGATGGCCGGGATATCGTCCATCACGGCTTCTTCCAGCAGGGTAAAGCACAACCCCGTCTTGCCGCTGCCGGTCATCCCTACCACTACCGCATGGGTCACCAGATCGCGCGAGTCATAGTAGACCACCTCGTCCACAATCTGGTTGGTGTTAGGATCATAGCGACGGCCTAAGTAAAAGGTCGTGGGTGCTTCGATAAATGGCATGGGCTGCACCTGAGGGTTAACTTTTTCCTAACGATGATGATAGCACATATTTTCTGTCTTTGCTGCCCTGCCCCAATCTCGATTACACTCAGGCAGCAAGCAACACAGGAGCAAACGCTATGCGCGTGATCTTACAGCGCGTCGATTTTGGCCAGGTGACAGTGGAGGGCCAGACCACCGGCCAGATTGCCCGGGGTTTTGTGGCGCTGGTGGGCGTTACCCATGCTGATGCGCCTGCTCAGGCAGACCTCCTGGCGCGCAAAACTGCTCAACTGCGCGTTTTTGAAGACGAAGCTGGCAAAATGAACCTTGCCCTGGCCGATGTGGGCGGTGGGGTGCTGGTGGTCTCGCAGTTTACGCTCTATGCAGATGCGCGCAAAGGCCGCCGCCCCAGCTTTACAGAGGCCGCCCGCCCCGACCATGCCGCGCCGCTGGTGGCGCTCTACGCCCAGAAGCTCGCAGACTATGGCGTGCAGCGCGTGGAGCACGGTGTGTTCGGCGCGATGATGCAGGTCATCATCCACAACACCGGCCCCGTGACCATCTGGCTGGATAGCGCCGAATTAGAAGCTTAATTTAATCCTTGATCACGTCCAACACCTGCCCACCCGTTACCTGAATTAGCGCTGTATAGCGGATCGGGAAAATGGTGTTCGCGGACCCGGCTGCGCCATAGAGGGTCTCAAAGCGGCTCAGGCTGCGGTCCACCATAATCACCAAACCCGATGTGCGGTGGCCCAGCGGCGGCACCCCACCTGGGGCATAGCCCACCACCCGGATGCAATGCTCCGGGCTGGCAATTTTGACCTTCTTGCGCGCGACCCCAAAATGCTCGGCCAGCTTGCGGTCGTCCACACGCTGATCCCCAGCCGTCAGCACGACCACCGTCTGGACCTCGTCCACCACGAACACGATGCTCTTGACGATGCTACCCAATGCGGTCCCAATGGCGTCGGCAGCCTCCTGAGAAGTCGAGGTAGACTGCTCGAAGGTCATCACCTGTATGCCAAGGCCGGTTGCATCCAGCGCGCTCTGGACATGCTTGGGGGTCAGCGGTTGCATGGGTTGGGTCTCCTCATTGAATAATCGCGATGCTGCCGGTTGCTGTTTTGGTCACCTGAATGCGCACCGGGAAGGCGTCAATCAGTTCTTCAATGTGGGTGATCACCAGGATCAGGTCAAAGTCATCTTGCACGGCGGTGATGACTTCCACCAGGCGCTCGCGCCCTTGGGCATCCTGGGTGCCAAAGCCTTCGTCAATGAACAGGGTGCGCAGTTGTGCCCCAGCCCGCCGCGCCAACAACTGGCTGAGCGCAATCCGAATGGCAAAGTTGATGCGAAACGCCTCGCCCCCGCTGAACAAGCTGTAATCGCGCGTGCCCAGCTCGTCCGCAATAAGGATATCCAGCGTTTCGATCAGGCCCTCGCCGCTGCGCCGTTCGCGCTGGGTGTCGAACCGCACATGCATACGATTGTTGGTCATGCGCGTAAGCAAACGGTTGGCGGCTTCTTCCAGTTCCGGGATCACCGCTTCGATGATCATTGCGGGGATGCCCTTGTGCCCAAAAGCAGCCTTAAGTTGTTCGTAAATCTGCTGCTGCACGGCCAACTCATCCCGGCGCTGGAGCCATTCCTGGCTGGCGCGTGGCGTAAGCTCTCGATAGCGGCGAGTTCCTGGCGGGCGTGCCCCACGTGTTCCTTGGCGCTCAGCAACTGGGCGTGCTGGCGCTCCAGCTCCTGCCGCCGCAAGCGCATTTCTGCCTCGCGCGCGATGAGTTCTGGCAAGCTGGCCTCGCAACGGTGCAAAGCGGCTTCTTTTTCCTCCCGGCGAGTCACCAGGCGCGCCCGAAATTCTTGCAAGCGCTCCAGGGCTTGCTGAACCTTGGGCTGCATCTCCTCGGCCAGGCGGAGTGCTTCGGCTTCGGCCTGGTAGCCCTCATAAACGGCGATTTCGGCGCGCAAAGCCTGCCGCCGGTCTTCGCTGTAGGCTAGTGTGGCAAGTTCCTGCTGGGCAGCCTCCAGCAAGGCGCGCGCCTCTGGCGCAAAATCGCCGCGCTCGCGCTGGGTTTCTAATTGTTGCACCTGCTGCTGATAGCCTTGCAGCAGGGTCGCTGCGCGTTCGCCATCAAAAACCTGCTTTTCCAGGTGCCCCTGGCGCGCACGCAGGCGCGGTAAATCGACCAGGGCGCGCTCCTGAGCAACCAGTTGCTCCTGAAACTGGCGTGTTTCCTCCACCAGTTCTTGCAACCGCTCTTTATTGTTGCGGAAGGCATCGCCCCGCTGGCGCCCTTCGGTGGTAAATTGGGCCACCACCGCCGCCTGGTGTTCCTCGCTAAGCGGTTGCTTGCACAGCGGACACTCGGCAACTTCTGTGCTCCTGAGCAAATCCACGCGTTCCTTGATGCGGTCCATCTCGTCCTTAAGTTGCTCGTTATGGGCACGCAGCCCGGCAGCTTGCTCGTTGTTGAGCGCGATGTGACTACGCGCTGCATCGCGTTCGTTGTCGATGTTGTCCAGGCGGTCAATTTGCTGGTTTAGCTCGTCCAACTCCACCTGCACGACCTGCCCAGCCCGCACCAGCTCTTGCTGATGGGCGATGTCGCGCTCCAGGCCGCGCAATTGCGCTACGATTTCCGCTTCGGCAGCTGCCAGCATGGCCTGATGCCTGGCGATCTGCTCTTTCAGGCTGGCATGCAGGGCCAGCTTGTTGGCCAGGGCATCGCTTTCGGCGCGGGCAGCGGCCAGTTTTCCGATCCCTTCGCGAATCTGGTCTGCGTTAGAGAGGGTATCGGCCAGTTGGGCCAGGCTGGCGTGGTGATCATCAATGTCGCGGTCCGTGCGCCGAAGGTCGGCAGCACCTTCAGCCAGGTCGCGCTTGATCTCTGTGATCATGTTCTGAGCCGCCAGGCGTGCCTGGTCCGCGCCGTGGAGTTGATCGTAAGCAACCTGGGCTGCGTCCACGCGCTCTTGCTGCTCGGCCTGACGCAGCAGTGCATCTTCCAATTGTTTTTTGAGTAGCCCTTCCCGCTCGATTTCTTGTTCGGCTTCCACGATGCGGTTGCCCAGGACCGCAATTTCCTGAGTGATGTCGCGCAGCAGGCCCTTCACAGTGTCCTCGTAACGTTCCCACTGGGCCAGCCCCAGGATTTCGCTGAGGATGCGCTTACGCTCCGCAGGCGTTTGCATGGTAAAGCTATCTGCCCGGCCCTGTTGCAAAAAGGCAGAGTTCACGAACAGGTCATGGTTCATGCGGAGCAGGCGATCGATCTGAAGCTGCGTTTCGCGCACCCCGCCGCTGATCACGCCAAAAGCTTGCAGCGCGTCATCCCAGCCAAAGAGCGTCAGGGTGGAGGTCCCCTGCCCCCGCCCGCTGTTGTCGCGCTTCCGCATCAGGCGGCGGCTACGCGAAACGCGGTACAGGTGGCCATCCTGCTGAAAATCCAGCGTCACGCTCATTTCGGCCTGCCCCAGGTGGATCAAATCATCGTCCAAGCGAGTGCGGGCTTTGCCCCACAGCGCCCAGGTGATCGCATCCAGCAACGCACTCTTCCCCGCTCCATTGGCCCCGCTCAGGCAAGCCAGGTGCAGGTCCGAAAGGATAATGGGATTCGGATTGCGATAGGGCAGGAAGTTCACCACTTCTAGCTTAATGGGTAGCATGAGATTGCCCTCTTTGGGGAGCCTGAAGCGGGCTAACCCTGTTCATCGACCTGGCGAAAAATCGGTTCGGCAGCTTGCAGCAGGACCTCAATGCGCTCGGGTTCCAGGGAACGGCTCTGCAAATAGCGTTCGAGTAGCTCCAGGGGGGTTAGCCCCTCGGGCGTGCTGCCCAGGCGCATCCGGGCCGGGTTTTCCACCTTGCGCTGAATCCCAGCCAGCACACTGGCCCCGCGCCGCAACACGGCTTCTTCGATGGGCTTGTGCTTCAGCAGAGCGTCACTTTCTGGGTCTGCCGTGATGATGACACGCGTCACCGCTTCGGCCAGGTTCAGGCGCTCCACTTCGGCAATTACGGCTTCGGTGGGTTGCAGCGAGCCGCGCACATCCACGCGCAGGGTCACAAAAGGCCGCACCTTGCGCAAGGGGATAAACTCATAGTGCGTGTTGCCGCGTTCCAGCTCCACCCAGCAAAAGCCTTTATCATCGCCCTCTTCACCAAAGTCGATGCGCTCCAGGCTGCCGCTATAGACCACAGGCGGCATCCCGGGGTATTTTTCCGTCAGGTTCTGGTACTTATGGATGTGGCCCAGTGCCACGTAGTCCCAGCGTGGGTCCGCGATGTTGGAGAGCATCACGGCCAGGTCGCGGCCCAGCATCACCTGGCGTTCGCTGCCCAGCACCGCCCCAGCCACAGTAAAATGCCCGGTCAACACACGTGGCGCCTCCGAACGGTCTGCCTCGGCAGCCAGGCGGCTCAACTCGCGTTCGAGGTATTCCTGGAGCAGGGCGTCAAGCTCCGCAATGCTGCGGCCCGGTGGCAGGTCTTCGAGCAGACGGTCGCGCACCGGGTAGGGGGCAGTTGCCACCTGCACTGGCCCGGAACGTGTCTCGATCTGCAACAGTTCATAATCCATGCCCACATGGACGTTCGGCACGCGCAGGGTCTCGAAAATCTCGATGCTGGTGGCACGCTTGACGTTGGTTGGCAGGTCATGGTTGCCAACCAGCAACACCACCGGCGCCAGATTCACCAGGTCCAACACGCGATGGGCGAACTCGCGCTGGAAGGTGGGGTTGGGGTTGCGTGTTTTGAAGGCATCGCCCGCAAAGATGACCAGGTCAACCTCGCGCTCGCGAGCAAAGTCGATCATCTCGTCCATGCGGCGCAAAAAGTCCATCACACGGGAGGAAAGCCCCGTGCCGGGGTCGGTTTTGCCATAATTTTCCATGCCGACGTGCACATCGGCAAAATGCAGTAGCTTGATCATCATGTTTGGATTATAACGCTGCGTGCTTGCAGCAGGTAAAATTCGGGCTTATGGTAGGCTATGGGCATTGTGCCAGCGACGCTGGCTCTGTATTCTGTACGGTAGCGAGAAAGTGGGCAAGGGAAGCATGGTGAGCAAGCAACGAAAAGCCTGGCTTTGGCTGGTTATTGGATTGGGCCTGATGGGGCTGGCCTGTTCGCTCTCGACTGAACTGCCGCCAACGCTGGTGCCCAGCACCCCGATCGCTACCATCACGCCGGAACAGGCTTTTGCACCGCCGACCCTGGCGCCGCAACCTTTCGCCATCACCCCGCCGCCGCAGGCCCCCGCCGCTACGCCGGTCAATATCATCCGGCCCTATAACCTGGACCAGGTGAGCACAGAACGCATGATGGGAAATATCAACACCCTGGTGAGCTTTGAGAGCCGCCATGTGCTGAGCACGGCTTCTACCACCACAGGTATTGCTGCCGCGGAACGCTGGATCACCAACCAGCTTAATGAAATTCGGGCCAGTAGCCCCTTTCCAGATATCCGCATTGATGTCTACGCCCATCAATTCCAGTACGAGTTCGCCGGGCAGCAGCTCATCCCCTCCAATGTGATCATGGCGGTTACGGGCACAGACGCCGCCGCCGGCGTGGTGATTATCGGCGCCCACTACGACACCATGTCGCAAGCCTGGACCACGGGCGACAATTACCAACCCGGCGCCAACGACAACGCCTCTGGGGTCTCTGCCGTGCTGGAAATCGCCCGGCACATGGTGATGCAACGCAACCGCGCCACGCTGGTTTTCGTCTTCTTTGCGGCAGAAGAAACCGGGCGCCAGGGCAGCCTGGCCTTCGTAAACGACTACATCAAGGTCCAGAACATCCCGGTTGTGGCCGTGTTTAACCTGGATAGCATTGGTAGCCCGCTGGGGGTGCGCGGCGAGCGCTTTGATAACAAGATGCGCCTCTACTCGGAAGGCCCGAACGATGGCGCCAACTCCCGGCAGTTGGCGCGCATGGTTCACTTTGCCGCGCTGAACTACCTGCCTAATATGGTGGTCGAAGTGCGAGATGCCACCGACCGCTCTGGGCGCTGGGGCGACCACATGAGCTTTAGCGATGTTGGCTACCCAGCGGTGCGCCTGGTCGAGGGCGCAGACGACCCTCTGGTTTTCCATACCCCGCGCGATACTGTAGACCGGGTTGATCCGCTGTATCTGCAACGCACCACGCAGGTTGCCCTGGCGGCTGTCGAATTGATGGCCAATGGCCCTAACCCCCCCACGCTTAAGCCCCTGCGCCCCAGCGCCACGGACCCAGCCAGCCTGACGCTGGAATGGTCCTACAGCCCCTTCTGCGCCAGCTACATCATCGCGCTGCGCCGGCCTGACTCGCTGGTCTATGACCGCTTTTTCTCGGTAGAAGGTGGGGCGCTCTCAGTGTCTTCTGGGGAATTCAAGAATTACGGATGGGTGACGGTCGGCTGTGTGGATACGCAAGGCCGTTTGGGGCGCCTGGCGCCAGAGTTGCCAGTGCCCACCAGCTAGCCGCATTTCAGGCAATGTTCGGGGCGGATCATCTTGAGCACTTGCTGGAGCATAGTCAGGTCGTGGCTCAGCACCCGGCCAGGCGCCGCCCCGCCGCCACCAGAAAAGCCCGCTGATGCTGGGTGGCCCGCGACTGGGCTGCGCCACGGATGGCCGCCCCCAGCAAATCCTCGGTGGAAACATTCCGCGCCTTCAGGATCAGGCGGATGAAGTCCAGCCCTTCTGTAAAATACTCGATGGTATCCGCGTTGCACAGCCCCACCGGGTCCAGGCTCATCGGGGGGCGCGGGGGCAGGTTATAAATCGAGTGCCCGTTGTGCATGTAGCCAATGCTAAGCACATCAATTTCCACAGGCACCAGCCGATTCTCGCGCTGGTCGCGTAGTGCGGCTTCGTTCATGGTGTTGGCCATAATGAGCTGTCGTACCAGCGGGTCATCATCAATGCGAATGGCGGTGATGACGCCAATCACCACCAGGCTTCCATCGCCATTCAAGTGCATGGTTTGCACAAAAGCACCATAAGCGGGGTATTGCAGCTCCTGGCTACGCAGGCCGCAGGTAAACCCCTCGGTGCTAGCGCGCAATACTCGTCCAATATCATAGGTTCCGGCTGCCGTCACAGGGGACTCCTCAGGTTCGGCTTAGCGAAAGGGCTGCGGGTAGCGTTGGCGAGGCCCGCGCGCCTGGTCTTTGCCCATCTGCTTGGGCGATTTCTCAACCACTTGTTGGTTTTTGAGCAGTTCGACATTCACCAGGTTTTCCAGGTGGTGTTTTTCTAGCGAGCTAACCACCGCCAGTTCATCAGCACGGGCCAGCACATAGGGGTAGCGCCCCATAATCTGGCACTGGTCCAGCACCAGCGCCTGCACCTGTGCCACCGCCTCTGTCGAACGCGCCACCCACATCGGCAGCTCCAACCGCACGATGTTTGACTGCCCTGGCGTGCCGACATTAAGGTAAAAAAATGCGATTTCAAAGTCAACGCCGGTTTCTTGCTTGTAGCTTTTGTTCTGGGGGCTTTGCTGGACCATCACGGCGGAGCGCTGGCCGGGCAACAGCAGGTGCTGGTACAGGGCTTTATCATCCAGCCCTTCAAAATCACCAGCGGCTTCCAGCACAGAGCGCTTGACCTGAGCATCCTCCAGGGTGAGGAGATGCAGCAAACGGACCACAAAACGGCTCTCGTGGCGGTCCACATAGCCCACCACGTGCACCGGACCAATGCCTTGCTCCACGCGTTGCCGATGAATATCGTATAGGTGGACCAATGCGCTGCGGTAATCTGCTTCCAGCTTTTCAGCGTAGGGAACATCCTTGCCAAACAGGTGCAACAAAGGGCCGTCCATCAAGCCCAGCAACGGCACAGGCGCTGCCCGCCGCAACCAGGCCAGGTGGGCCAACACCTGGCTTTCCTGCACCGTACGCCGTGCGTTCACCGCCGCATGCTTGATGAGCTGGCCTTCGCGGTCGCGGATGTCGCGGTCGCTGTAGTAGAGTTGCGGATCGCTGATGGGTTCAGGCAGGGCATCGCTGCCATGGTGAAAAACCAACCCGCCAATGTTGGTCAGGTAATACAGCGCCGAGGCGTGGAGGTCCGGGTACACCTGCGAGCCATCCACCGCGATGAGCGTGGCTTGCTCTGGGGGCGCTACTGGCGCATGGATTTCGTTGATCTGACCTGCCAGCGGAGCGGCACCCCGGTAGCCGGCATCGTTGGTGCGGGCCAGTTCAATTTTGCGCCAAATCTCCTGCAGGTCATCGGCGGCGGCCAGCAAATCCCGGGCCAGGGCATTCCGTTCGCTGACGCTACTGGTACGATAGGCAGCAAAACGACCCATCGTTTGAATCTGTGGAAGCAGCTTCTCAAATTCCAGGCTCACAGGCGTTCACCCTCTATATATGGGGGGTACAGGTCCACGACCCCCCACATATGATGTTTTTTGTCCGTATAGCATGATAGCACGAGCGTTCTAAGCCGTCAAATCAGGGCGTTTAGGGGGCGTTGCAGAATCGCCAGTTTGGCGTTTGATACGCTACAGTAGAATGGAGGACATACCAATAGCCAGCTGAGGAATAAGCCGCACTGATGGATGGAACGTTAGAAATTTTCGCCACACGCTTTCTGGGCATCTTCATTGAGGCGGTGCCTTTTTTGCTGCTGGGCACCCTGGCCTCGGGTCTCATCGAAGTATTCATCCGTAAGGAAGATATCGTACGCCTGATGCCGCGCAATCCAGTCCTGGCGACGGCCATGGGCGGCGGGATGGGTTTTATCTTCCCGGTGTGCGAGTGCGGTGTGGTGCCAGTAACACGGCGCTTGTTTAACAAAGGGTTGCCGCTTTCGGTGGGCATTACCTTTTTGCTCTCTGCGCCCGTGATGAACCCGGTGGTGGTGGCCAGCACCTACGCGGCCTTTGGCTGGGGCCCTGTGCTGGTCTTGCGCTTTGTGATGACCGCCATTGTGGCGATTGGAGTGGGCCTCGTGTTTACGCTGCAAACCCGCCCACAGCGCATCCTGCGCCCGCGCATGGTGGCGCTGCCCATCAGCGGCGGCAGCGCCGAAGCCGCCCAACTGGCCCCTTCCCCTCAACGCATGCCTTTGTTGCCTGGCTTGCAGCGGGCATTGGTGCTGGCCCGTGGCGAGTTCTTTGAAATGGGGCGCTACCTCATCCTGGGTAGCCTGATTGCGGCTGCGATGGGCACTTTTGGCGTGGATAAAGACATCGAAGCGCTGGCCAGCAACCCGGTGAACTCGGTGTTCATCATGCAGCTTACCGGTTTTGTGCTGAGCGTATGCAGCACGGTCGATTCCTTCCTGGCGTTGGCTTTCGCCAACACCTTCACCACGGGCTCAATCCTCGCCTTCCTGGTGTATGGGCCGATGGTGGACATCAAGTCCACCATGATGTACCTGGGCGTTTTTCGGCGCAAGATCGTTGCCTATCTTATTATCCTGCCCTTCCTCATCACGGCGCTCATTTCCATCTTCCTCAACCTGAACGTGGCCTTTTAGGAGCCTGCTATGGAAACCACTGATCCACAAAGCCGTTCGACTGCCAACCCTGCGATTGACTGGGTTCGCGTGCAAGCCTGGGTGCAAACGGGCATCCTTTATCTGACCGGGCTTTACCTGGTGGACCTGATGCTGCCGGGCGGCCAACTTGCGATTTACGTGAATGTCGAGAATTTGGGTTGGCTCACCTGGGTCGGGGCGGCGCTCCTTTTTGCTATGGCCCTGGGCAGTACGTTTGAGTTGATGAACCCCCGGCCCTCGGCTTTCCCCATCGTCATTGACCCCGACTATGGGACTGCGCAGCAACGCTCGCGCTTGCTATGGAATTGGGTGTTCCTTGGCATCGTAACCATTCCCCTGGTGCTGGGTTTGGGTGTTCCCGCGCGCCCACTCAGCAGCCAGGCTATCACCACGGAGCTTTCCGCGGACGTCACCTCGCTGGGCCTGGGCAGCAGCTCTATTCCTTCGTCGGAGATTGCCCCCGAAGACCGTAACCTGCTGGATTGGCTGCGCACTTTTGCCGCCGCACCCGACCTCTACGAATTTGAAGGCCAACCTATCGAAGTTGTCGGTTTTATGTACCGCGATGCGCGCTTTCGGGGCACAGAACGCTTTATGGTGGTGCGCTTCACGCTGAGTTGCTGTGTGGCAGATGCGCGGCCCATTGGCCTGGTGGTGGACTCTCCCCTGGGGGTCAACTTCGAGGATGATACCTGGGTCAGGGTGCGTGGCACGGTAGCGGTCCAGATGGTGGATGGCATCGAAACGCCCATCATCATCGCGGAAAGCCTGGAACCCACCGAACAGCCCGAACAGCCTTACCTGTACTTTTAACGGCCTATGCGCTTCTGGAACCGCCTGGAAAGTTTTGACCTGGCCGCCCTCAATTTGATGGTTGGGCTGCTGCTGGCGATGGGGCTTGTGGTATTGGCCGGGAATAACGTCGGGGTGCGGATTGAAAGCTACACCCCCTCGGGTAGCGCCCGCGCGGATGCCAGCATCCGCGTGCGCTTTTTTGACGACATGCGTCAGAACACAACCCAGCTCGAAATCACGCCGGCGCTGGCCGGGAATCTGCGCTGGAACGGCCCGCGCGAGCTGGTCTTTGAACCCAGCGAGGAGTTCCAGCCCCGCCAGCGCTACGAAGTCCGGCTGGCAGCGGGTGCCCGCTCGACCAGTGGAGCCACCCTCAAGGACCCCTTTACCTTTTCGTTTTCGGTGGCCTTGCCGCGCATCGTTTATCTGGCGCCAGTCACGGCCCCGGACCGCAACCTGTACACCTACGACCTCAACAGCGGTGCAGTGGAGCAAATTACCTTCTCTGAAAATGGCCTGGCGGACTTCAACATCAGCCAGGATGGGCGCACTGTGGCCTATACGCGCTATGATAGCCAGGGCGGGACAGACATCTGGCTGTATGACCTGCAAACGAACAGCACGCGCCAACTCACCAATTGTGGCGCCTCTCAGTGCATGATGCCCACTTGGAGCCCGGATAACCGTACCATGTCTACCAACGCCAGGAATATGACGAGCTTTTTGGCCAACTGGGGGCCACCCGCGCCTGGGTGGTGGATACGGAAACGGCCCGCTCTTCGCTGCTGTTTGAGGATACGCAAATCCTGGGGCACTCTCCGCTCTACTCGCCGGATGGCCAGCGAATTGCCTTGTTCGATATCAACCTGCCTGGCATCCGCGTCTACGACTTCGACCGCCAGAACAACGTCATGATCGAAAACATGCAGGGCACGGTGGGCACCTTCTCGCCAGACGGAACCCGTCTGCTCTATCCTGTGTTGGTGCGCGGCGCTATTGGCCAGTCGTTCTACAAACACCTGGAGATGGTCGACTTCGTGAGCCTGCAACAGACGCGTGTTTCTGGCCCGCCAGAAGCGCCCCTGGAAGATTGGATGGGCGCCTGGCACCCTGATGGGGAACGGATTGCGGTGGCACGCACCTATTTTGATGATCGTTACACGCCGGGCGCCCAGGTCTACATGCTGGAAGTTGCCACCGAAGACGTTGAGCCGCTGGTGGTGGATACAGACTATCACCATAGCGCGCTGGCCTGGAGCACGGATGGGCAAATTTTGGTAATGGAGCGCATCAACCGCCGCGAACCTGGCTCCTTCCCCGAAGTTTGGGCCTATGACATGGTGACCGAAGAACTGATCCTGATCTCTACCGACGCCTGGCTACCGGGGTTCCTGCCATGAAGCGCGCTGGGTTGCTGCTCTTCCTGATTTTTCCGCTGGTGGGGGTGCTGGGGATGGCGTTCATCCTGTGGAACGATGGGCGCGGGGCCAACGAGGCAACCCCCCTGGCCCGCCAGTATCCCACGCCGGCGCCACTTGATGTGACCTTTGCCCCACCGCGACGGTGGTGCC
>JAAUUD010000225.1 GCA_012031655.1 Anaerolineae bacterium
GCGACCGGTGCTTCCTCCGGGGGCGCTGCTGGCTCCGGTTCAGGGGTGGGTTCCGGCAGGGCGGCTTCGACCTCTGCTGCGGCCTGGGTCTCGTCCTCGTCCTCTTCCACCACTTCTGGCACCACAAGGTCATCCAGGGCATCGCGGATGGCATCCATGGCATCGGGCGCTGCGCCGCCGGCGGCCAGCATTGCGTTCAGGCCTTCTTCATCTGCCATAAAGCGCACCCAAAGCTCGCCGACATTCCCCATGTAGTCGATGACCTTCATGATATCCTCGGCCAGTTCCAGTTCGCGCAAGGGAATCTGGAAGGCGACGGGGGGCACCAGCGGTCGCACCATGTCGATGGCATCGCGGCGTTCCTGGCGCGTTTCCTCGCGCGAGTTGTGCAGCAGGGCCTCGGCAGTTTCTACAAACTTGGTGAGGCGGGCATATTCCTCTGGCGTGACCGCGCGGTTGTTCTCTTTCTTTTCCAGGATGCGGAAGGCTTCGTCCAGCAGTTCTGGGTGGCGGTCCTTCATGGCGCTCAGCGGGCTGTCGTGGATGAGCATCAGGGCGGTCATAGCGGCTTCTACCACGCTCTTGATGTCGATGCGCCAGCCCGTGAGCTTGGCGGCCAGGCGTGCGTTCTGGCCTTCTTTACCGATGGCCAGCGAGAGTTGATCTTCTGGCACGATGACCGTTGCAGTACGGACCGTATCCAGCTCTTCTTCCAGAAAAACACGGGTCACACGCGCCGGGGAGAGCGCCCGCGCAATGTATTTGGCAGGGTCGGATCCCACTCGATGATGTCGATCTTTTCGTCGCTGAGTTCCTTAACGATGTTCTGAATGCGCATGCCGCGCATCCCCACGCAGGCCCCCACGGCATCGACCCCTTCTTGCAGGGCATAGACGGCCACTTTGGAACGGTGCCCGGCTTCTCGCGCAATGTTCTTGACCTCGATCTGGCCATTATAGATTTCGGGCACTTCATATTCCAGCAAGCGGCGCAGCATTTGCTTGTGGCTGCGCGAAACGATGATCTGCGGGCCACGGTTGGTCTTTTTGACCTCCACCACATAAACGCGGATTTTCTCGTGCTGCTTGTAGCGCTCGTTAGGCATGCGTTCCTTGGCAGGCATGATGGCCTCAGCGCGGCCCAGGTCCAGCGTCACGCCGCCTGCATTGAGGTTTTGCACCGTGCCAATGACCAGTTCGCCCACTCGGTCGATGTATTCGTTGTAGAGCGACTCCCGCTCGGCTTCGCGGATGTGCTGGAGGATAACCTGCTTGGCAGTTTGGGCGGCAATGCGCCCGAAGCTCTGGCTGAGGCTGGTGACCGGGGCCATGACCATATCCCCTTCTTGCACGCTGGGGTCAATCTCCCGCGCATCTTGGAGGGCGATTTCGGTCTGTGCGTTCACCACGTCCAGCACCACTTCTTTTTCCACCAGCAGGCGCGGCTTGCCAGTGATGTCAATATCAGCCTCGACCCGCTGCGCTTCGATGACGCGCGCATCGCGCCGATAGGCCGAAACCAACGCCTGAGAGAGCGCCTCCAGGACTTTTTCCTTGGGGAGTGCGCGGGTTTCGATAATCTCGTTAAATGCAAGCGTGAAGTCGCTTTTGGCCATAGGTCTTCCCGGATTAACAACAAAAAAAGTGGGGATGGCCCACTTCTCTCGAACAAGAGATCAGCTTACCAGCCTATTATAGCACGCCTGAAGGACCTTCACAAGAGGGTCAACTGGCGCCAATTTGCCAGCCTGTGGGCTGGGTATGATACTCTTGGGAAAAGGCACACCACCGCCAAAAGCTGAGGAAAGGTCAGCCCGATGTCTCACCGAGTGTTTATGATCATCGCCGTGAGCGTGTTGTATCTGCTGGCGAATTCGCCTGCTTTCGCCCAGAGCGCGACCCCCGACCCCCTGATCGCTGCTCCGCCTTCAGAACGCTATACGCTCAGCTTGCCGATGGACTTTGTGGCAGCGCGCGCCCCAGCAATCGAGATCCAGGGCGTTTTCCCTTCGGAGGCGCTGACCATCGCGGATACGCCTGCCTTGCTGGAGGCCGCTACCCAGCCCGGTTTTGATCCTCTTGCGGGCTTGCCGGGGGGAGAGGTGCTGCTGTTGGGGACGCTCCTGTACCGTAATGTGGCACACAGCGGTGGCCTGACCCCGGAGAGCCTGGTAGCCAGCCTGCTCAACGATCTTTCCGGGGCCGAACCCGAGCTGGAAGGGGTCGAGATCGCCGGGGGGAGCGGGGTTAGCGGCAGCGTGACTGGCGAAGATCAGCACATTCAAGCGCAGGTGCTCGAAACCCCAGAAGAGCACTTGTTGCTGCTGGTGGGCTACAGCAGCCCGGCACGGCGCGCAGACCTGGCCGGGCTGATAGCCAGCGTGCAGGTTGCAGAAGCCAACCCAGAGGCCCTGCTGGCGCTGGAGGATGCAGCCTCCGAAATCGAGTTCCTGCCTGGCGCTGTGATCGCCTTACCGCGTGAATGGTGGTTGCTGGCCCTGGACGCTGCCGGGATGATGGCCTTTGCAGAACCTGGGGCGGTGCTGCTGCAAGCGCTGAACACACCGCAGGTTGCCGAGGTCAGTGGCGGGTTTATGCTCCTGCGGGAACAAGAATATACGGCGCTCCCCTTGCTGGCTTATGATGAAGATGGCCGTATTGATGCGGAATACGCCACGCAGGTTTTGGAGCTTGCCGGGTTGCTGAGCATGGAAAATGGCGCCCGCGTGAGCACCATCGGTGCCTGGGAAAACGCGCACGGGTTAATCGGCCTGGCCTTGACGATAGACCTCAGCGCAACGCAGGGCACGCAGACTTATGTGGTGCTGGCAGACAGTGGCGAGCGCCTGTTTTTGCTGGCCGGGATCGCCACGCCAGACCGCTTTGCCCAGTACCAGGCTTTCTTTGCGGAAGTGTTCGCCACGGTGCGCGTCAGCCCAGCAGAATAGACCGCTGGCAGCACCCCTGGCGCGGCGTATAATGGGGGGGTTCACCCATCAGGAGCACCTCCTTTGGCCCTCAACCGATCCTTGCTGACCAAGCTCATCCCGCTGATCCTCAGTCGCGCAGCGGTGAATATGCTCCGCCGCTACGCCTATCCTTTTGTCCCGGCCATCAGCCGCGAGTTAGCCGTGTCGGTGACCAGTGTTCAGGGCGTGATTGCCGCCCAGGCCGGGTTGGGGGTGGCGGCACCGCTCTTTGGGCCGCTTTCGGACCGCTACGGGCGCAAGCGCGTGATGCTGATGACCCTGCTGGTGCTGGTGGGGGTGGGCGTGCTCGGTGGGCTATTCATGAGCTTCCCCGTTTTTGCGGCCACCATGTTGCTCTTTGGGCTGGGTAAGTTCATCTTCGACCCCGCCACGCAAGCCTACATTGGGGACCAGGTGCCCTATCAGCAGCGCGGCCTGGCGATTGGCGCGGTGGAGCTGTCCTGGTCGCTGGCCCTGTTGCTGGCCGCGCCTATTGCCGGCTTTATGCTGGGGCGGGCGGGCCTGGGGGCCTATTACCTGCTGGTCAGCGCGTTGCTGGGCCTCAGTGTGGCCTTGATGTGGCGCCTCTTGCCTGGCGATGATCCTGCGGATACCCCCAACCGCCCGCCTATTGCGCCCTGGCAGATTGCGCGGTTGTTACGCACCAATCCCAGCGCCCTTGGTGCGGTGCTGGCGATGTTCTGCATCTCCACCGCCAATGAACTCTTTCTGATCAATTACGGTGCCTGGATGGAAGGCGCCTTTGACCTGGTGTTGGCGGCGCTGGGGACGGTCACGGTGGCCATTGCGCTAGGGGAGGTAGGCGGCGAGTTCGGGGTGATCTTCTTCGCGGACCGCTTCGGCAAAAAGCGCCTGACCGTGCTGAGCCTGGGTGGGGCGGCGTTGCTGTATGTGGCGCTGCCCTGGCTGGACTTTAGCCTGCCGCTGGCCTTGCTGGGGTTGCTGGTGCTGTTCTTTTTTGTAGAAATGTCCATTGTGGCGGCGTTTTCGCTGTTTACGGAGATCACACCCACCACACGCGGCGTGATGATGAGTGGAGTCGCGGGTTTTGCAGCGGCGGGGCGCTTTGCGGGCGCCTTGCTGGGCGGGGTGCTCTACGCTGCCGTGGGCGACTTCCGGGTGATGGGCCTTGTGGCGATGTTGATTGGCGGGCTGGCGCTGGTTTTGCTGGCCTGGCGTGTGTCAGAATAAGCGCCAGGGCGGCTGGTGAGGCCGCCCTGCGGAGAAATGCGCTTAACCGAGGGGGGCGCCAGGCAATCAGGCGTGGCGCTTGCGGGTGGGGCCGGTTCCGCGTCCGGTGCCCACACTTCGCCCAGGGCCGCCACACCGCGCGGTGCCATGCAGCCACAGCAGCAACATCATCACCATGGCGGAGGTGAGGCACCAGGCACACGAAGCGCCGATAACGAACGGCTCCAGGAAGGTCAGATAGCTGGAGAACACGACGCCAAAGGTGGCCATCCCAAGCAGGCCCAGGTCCGCGAAGAGCACCAGGTCTTCGTTTTTGCTGTAGGTCGAAACAGCCCAGGCGCCCAAAATGGCGAGATAGCCCACAGCGCCAAGCACCCCTACCGGCAACACGCCGAACAAGGTGGCGTAGGTGCTCTGCTGGACGCTCTGGCAATCGCCCACGGCCCCGCAAGAGGCTTCGTTGTGGCCCACTTCGATGTACATCATGTAGCCGGCCACCAGTAGCCCGGCCACCACCACCAGCGGGAACACCCAGCGCGGGATATTGACGCGTACGGTGCCTGGTTCGCGGCCTGCCTGCCAGATGATGCCGCTGGCACCCAACAGCAACCCGGTAATCAGGATGGCGCTACCGCTGCCCAGGTTCAGCCCGTCTTCGGCAAAAATCAAGGTCGCGGCAATGAGCACGCTGGTGAGCGCTACCGCGAGCGTCACCCACCAGCCAGGGCGGTTGAGCAACCAGGGAACCGGTAGCGCCGGAGCTTTGCGGCCACGCTTGCCGGTGGGTGGCGGCGCGGCTTCGGCACGCAGGGCGCGGTTCACGGCGCCCGTCCGTACTTCGGCAGCACTACTCCAGAGGATCGCGCCCAGGCTGAGCACCAGCCCCGCCAACACCGCAACCGCCAGCGAGTTAGCCACCACATCGGCGTTAAAATTATCCTGCCAGCTAGAACTGGTGGCGGTGTAGCTCAGGGCAGAGTCGCCGCTGGGGTTGGTGCCAAAGCTTTCTTCGTACGCTTCGGCCAGGCCCGTGATTGGCGGCAAGCCAATGCCCCCGGCAGCTAGCCCGCTTTCGATGAGGCCCGGCAACTGCGCGGGAATATCCGCCGCGCCCAGCATCCAGGTATTCCCAACGACCATCATCGGGGACCGGCCCGCAGGAGTCCGCCGGGATGGCCAGGGCGCGGCACGCACCACGATAAAGGGCGGCCCCATCCGCCTGGCTGGCGTCGACCATCAGCACTTCGAGCTGCTCGCCATAGTGGGCTTGCAGCGGTGGCAACACGTTTGCGATGACTTCGTGGCAGTATGGGCAGGGGGGCGTATAGAACAGCACGGCGGCGACCTTCCCCTCGCCCTGTGCATCGACCGCCGAGCCGCTGATGAGCATCAGCAGCAGCACCAGCACCCCCAGTGCAAAGCGCTTCATCATTGAATACTCCCGACATAGAAAACCATTGCCTTCTATTGTGGAGTGTTCCGCCAGGCTGACCAGTGCCGAATGTCAGATTTGGGAGGTGGCAAGGCTCCTCATATGCCTCACTCGCGCAAGGCCAGGGCCATTCGCTGGGGGTCTTCGTCCGTGTTCCAGGTGACCAGAGGTTCCAGGGCCAGGCGTTCTTCGCCTTCCGGTGCCCACTGACCCAGCAGCATCAGGCGAGGGTCCTGGCCCCGGCGGGCGCCCAGCACAGCGACGAGCGGCATTTTCTCCAGAATGAGCCGATAGATGGTGGCCTGGTCCAGGTCTGGGCGGTGCGTACCAGCGCGATGGTA
>JAAUUD010000226.1 GCA_012031655.1 Anaerolineae bacterium
AAACGGGCTTTCAGCCCTGGGAGAGGGGCAAAAAGCGCAGATTTTGGGGCAGTTTCCCCCTGCTTCCGATAAACGCCGCTTTGCGGCTGGCAGCGGGGGCAAGGGGTGTGGGCGAAAAAAGCGGTCTTTTCCTCGGCAGCCTGAGTAGTTACAAACTAGGGAAAGAAACAACCCATGCAAGCGAATCTCTCTGAGCTTCTGAAAGTCAATCGGGTGGTGATGGCTGACGGGGCGATGGGCACGCAACTCGTCGAAAAGGGCCTGAGCGGAGGCAGCCCCAGCGAACGCTGGACCCTGGAGCACCCAGAACACATTCTGGCAGTCCATCAGAGCTATGTGAGCGCTGGCGCGCAGGTCATCCTGACCAACAGCTTCGGCGGTAACCCCATTCGGATGGCGCTGCACGGCCTGGCGGACCAGGTCCAGGCCCTGAACCAGCGCGCGGCGCAACTGGCGGTCGAGGTAGCACAGGCGGCCCCTCATCCGGTGAGTGTGGCAGGCTCGATTGGTCCGACTGGAGTTGCGCTAGAGCCATATGGGGACCTGAGTTACCTGGAGGCTGTGGCGGCTTTCCGCGAGCAAGCCCAGGCGCTCCACGCGGGCGGCGTAGATGTTTTCTGGATTGAGACCATGGCCGCCCTGGAGGAAATCCTGGCGGCGGTGGAAGCCTGCCGTAGCGTAGCACCAGACAAACCCATCGTCACCACCCTGAGCTTTGACATGCATGGCCACACCATGATGGGCGTTGCGCCTGCCCAGGCGGCCCAGACCTTGCAAAGCCTGGCGCCCCTGGCCATCGGCGCGAATTGCGGCAACGGCCCGGATGAGATTTTGGGGGCGCTGGCGGCCATGCATGCGGCCCAGCCTGAGCTGGCCCTGGTGGCCAAAGCCAATGCAGGGTTGCCGCGCCTGGTGGAAGGCCGGGCCGTCTACGATGCGACGCCAGAGGACATGGCCCGTTACGCGCAGGCGGCCCAGGCTCGCGGGGCACGGATTATCGGGGCGTGCTGTGGCAGCGCCCCGGCACACCTGGCCGCGATGCGCGCCGCTGTGCTCGCGCGCTAATCCCAGGGGTCGCTGGCCAGCAGGATCGCCTGGCTAAAGCGATCTGCAAAGTCGGGATGGGTGGTCAGTTCCAGGTATTCAAGCCGGGTGCTGAGTGCCTCGACTGCGCTGCGCTCCGCATTGCTGAGCAACAAACGCTTGGCGCCCATCCCGGCGGCGTTGCCCACCTGCCGAAAGCGGACCAGCGGCAGCGGCGGCAACAGCCCAATCGCCACGGCATGTTCCACCGTAAGGTAGTTGCCAAAAGCCCCGGCCAGGATCACACTGGCCAGGTCATGCTCTTGCAGGTTGGCGGCTTCCAGCAGCAGCTTGATCCCGGCGCGGATGGCGCCCTTGGCCAACTGCACGGCGCTGATGTCGCGGCGGCTGAGGGTGATGGCGCGCCCATGGCTGCTGTGCGCCGCAGGCACCACCTCGAACGCCGCCTTCGGGTGGCCGAGCGTGCCAGGCATAAACGCGCCCGTGGGGGTCAGATGCCCTTGCTCCAACAAGGTCCCCCAGCAGGTCCAGCAGGCCAGACCCCACACAACCCCAGTGGCGGTAAGCCGCCGATGGTCTGCCCAAACCAAGCCATGCCCGGCCCAGGTGACCCGCTCAATGGCTCCGGCGCTGGCCTGCATCCCATGCGTGATCTCCGCGCCTTCGAAAGCCGGGCCCGAGGCGGCAGAACAACACAACAAGCGCTCTCCAACCCGCAAGGTGATCTCTGTGTTCGTGCCGATGTCTAGCGCCAGCACGGGCGAAGGCTGCGCCAGGATGTCCACCGCCAGCAGCATGGCCAGGTGATCGCCCCCCACGAAGCCCGCCACACTTGGCGGGTGATAGACCTCTGCGCCGGGCGCCAGGTGCAGGCCCAGCGCAGCGGCAGGCACGGTTAGCGCACGGGAGATGACCGGCACATAGGGCGCCGTGCCCAAGTGTGCCACCGGCAGGCCCAACCACAGGTGATGCATGGCGGTATTGCCCACAATAGTCGCGGCGACAACCTCCCCCGGCGCAGCCCCCGCTGCCGCGCAGAGCGCCACGGCCAGGTCTTGCAGGCGCTGGCTGAGCATGGCTTGAAGCCTCGCGCCGAGCCGGGCTTGCTGCATGCTGGCCGCAATCCGTGCGATGACATCCGCGCCATAGGGCGCCTGTGGGTTCGCTGCCCCCTGCGCGGCCAAGGTCTGGCCGGTTTCCAGGTTCACCAGATAGGCTGCCAGACTGGTTGTGCCCAGGTCCACCGCTAGGCCCAGCGGCGCCTGGTCCGGTGGCAGGCAGGTCATTGCCCGCCCGCCCTGGTGAATCAAGCGCACCCGCCAGCCATGCTGCCGCAGGAGTCCCGGCAGTTGGGCCAGCGCCGCTGGTGAGGGTGGCAGCAAAGCCGCAACGCCTGGCCCCAGGCGCTCCCAATCAGCGCGTGGGTCATCTGGCAGAGGGGGTTGGGCGTTCAGGTCGGTCCAGGCCAGTGCGCTGGACCTGTGCAGCGGCGCTTCTTGCCCGGTCAGGTGGGTGCGCTGGCCTGCGCTCCACGACTCCGCCGGGATTTCGACCTCATCCGCATCCCCTGCCAGAGGGAGGGCTATCTGGCAGGCCAACCGCACCCCGTCGCTCAGTTCTGCCACGCTCAGGAGTGCTTTTTCGTAGGCGGTTGGGGGGGGGCAGCGCAGGCGGGCGCAGGCGCACACGGCACTCCCCACAAATGCCGATGCCCCCACACACGGCATTCAGGCTGATCCCGCTGGCGTGGGCTGCTTCCAGCAGGGTCGCCCCGTCCGCCCCGCTTACGGCACGGCGTTCCCCCTCCGGCAATCGAAAGTGCAGCGCCATCTCAGTTACCGATGCGGTGGGTGGGCCGTGGAAAGGCCGGGTGGAAGGCTTCGCGCTGTTCGCGGCGATAGGTGGCGCCGGTGCGTGCGGTGGTGTCAACCAGCGCCAGGGTTAGCGCATCCTCCAGCGCCTCGACCGGGCACTCCACCCGCGCATTGACCAGCACCCGCGCCCCGTGACCGGGCAGGTCGGCCAGTTGCGCTTCCCAATCCGGCGCAGGCTCTGCCGTAAAGCTGAGCTTGTGGTGGGCTGGCCCGGCCTCCAGCAGTAATTTGAGATGGCCAATCTGCCCACCTGTGGCCTTGATGCGATCCAGCAGCGCCAGAACCAGCGTGCGCGCCACCCGCGTCAGGGGCACGCTGGCGCTGTGCAGGTGAAGCGCCTCGTTGAGCCAGGCCAGTTGTGCTTCGCCCGCGCCATAGCGCCCGTAGTCAAGCGCCAGGCTACGGCGCGGCCAGGGGGCACCCAACTGGTCCAGCCAGTTCTGGAGGTCGGCGGGGCGGGTGGCGCTTTGCAACAGGATGGTCTTGTGTGGGTAGGCCCTGACTGCTGCCCGGCGCAGTTCGGTTTGCTGGGCCGGGCTCAGCAAGTCCGCTTTGTTGATGACCAGCAAGCCCGCTTCCTCGATCTGTTGGCCGAAGATATAAACGACATCTTCGCTAAAGGGGAGGGGCTGGCCTGCCAGGGTGCGCCGCAGCAGGCGCGCATCCACCAACACCGAAAAACTCGTCAGGGCCAGGTCTGGCAGGTTGCTCAACTGCTGAAAAGGCTTGACGACCGTCGCCACGATGTCTGCACAGGAACCGACCGACTCCGCAAAAATCACGTCCGGTTGCGCAGTGGCTTGCAGGGCGTGGAGTTGTGCTTCTAGCTGGCCATAGTTGCAACAGAAGCAGCCGCCCGTCACTTCAACAGTGGGCAGGCTCAGGCGTTGCGCAAAGGCGGTATCCACCAGATAGCGGCCCTGGTCATTGGTCACGATGCCCACGCGCTGCCCGGCATCCAGCAAAAGCAGCGCCGCCTGGGTGATGGTGGTCGTTTTGCCGCTACCCAGAAATCCGCCGACGAGATGCAGGTTCATGGCTGGCTGGCCTCCCGAATGGCTGCCAACAGGGCGTTGGTGCTGGGGATGATGGACGAGAACCTGAGCTGGCCATTGATGTAGATGCTGGGAAGTTGCTGCACGCCCAGCTTGCGGCTGCGGGCGATGGTCTCCTTCTGGGTGAATTTATATTCCACCACATCAATCGGCGTATCCAGGGCTTGCCTGGCCCGCACCGCCGCCTGGAACATATAGGTGCAGGCCGCGCAGGTGTCAGAATCGATGGTAAAGACTTCCACCAGGGGGCGCTCCAGGTTGGCGTAGTCGGGCAGTTCAACCCCCAGGTCAAAGGCGTCTGTGGCGGCGTAGTTGGCCAGCGCCTGGCGGGTTGCCTCTGGTTGGCGGATGGCCTCCACAATGCCGATGACGTTCTGCGGCGGGACGTCGTAGGGCATGTCGCACCCCGGCGCCAGGATCAGGTTTTGGGCGGGCAGTTCCGCCAGCCAATCGACCACGAACTTCATGTTATCCTGCTGGCTGCCGTGCAACATCACCGTGGTGAGGGGGATGTTGCCCCCAGCGCGATGTTGTACTGATGGGTGATCTGCTTGGCGGCGGCCATGTTGATGTTCTCGTCAATGCTGATGGCATCGGGGCCGGTCTGGCACATCACCTCAAGGTTGCGTGTGGCGTCTCCGCAGACGAAAAACGCAGAAAACAGGCCCAGCGCACGGATGCTGGCAAAGAGCCGCGAGAAGGGCGCGCTCAGAAACGCGGAGAAGTGCGCGGCGGAAATCTGCGAAACCAGCGGGTCCGTCACGGCGATGACCTCCGCCCCGGCTTCTGCACTAGAACCCGGGCCACCCGTTCGGCCACCCGGGTGGTATAGGCCAAGAGCTGGGCCAGCGTTGCCGGGTCGTCAAACATATCCATGAACATCTCGGTGCCGCGCAGGTGAGAGGCCAGCGTAAACGGCCCGCAGACCACGGCATAAAGCGCGGTGTGGTCTCCCACCATGGCCTTTAGGCGCCGGGTGGCGCTCAGGATGAGCGGCAGGCGCCCATCAGTTGGCTCTGGGAGGTAGCTGGGCACGTGCAGGCCATCTGCCAGGGGATGCCGCGCCACCGAGGGCGGGGCTTTCTCTGCCCAGAGCAGCTCGCAGCCTAAAATCTCCGCCTCAACTTGCAGGTCAAAGACCACCGGCTGGCCGTCGGGGTCGTAGAGGCGGTTGACCTCCAGCAGCACCTCCAGCAGTTTTTCTTCGTCTGTCAGCACCTCGCGGGCGCTATAGCCGCGCAATTGCCCGGCATGGACGCCCGCAAAAGGCACCCAGGGGATGGCGGGGGTGGCGTGGTGGCGCAGGGTCTCCAGCAACAACGCTTTATGGCCCATTCGGTTCTGCTCCTATAATCAATTCGCTGTCGTTATGGACAATGCGATAGCCAGCGGGCACCACCAGAAAATCTGCCTGGGGCCAGGTGCCCGCTGCCAACTGTTCCAACAAGCGCGGCTGACCGGGTTCGCGCTGGAAGGCCCAACCGCGCGCCGCCGCGCGCGCTTGCACGGCCTGGGCGTAGGCTTCGCCTTCGGGATGGCCGGTATCAATGACCAGGGCACGGCTATAGTGCGCGGCAGAATCGCCCAGGACTGCCAGCAGGTAAGCGGCGTTGTCTTCGCCGTACTTCTCGGCATATTCCCGGTAGCGCCTGGCGGCGGCGCCAGGTAGCAACGGGTCGCCCAGCGGGTTATGCTCGCTGTAGTCGCGGCTATACCAGTAGGTGCCGGGGTTGGTCTGAAAGAGCGCCTGGTAGCGGCCCCGTGACCCCAGATAGAGCGTGGTGCAATCGTGGGCGCGCGGCACCACCAGCGGCGTATGGTGGGCGCGCAGACCCTGCAGGCGCCCCCGCACAGGCCATAGACCAGCAACACGGCGTCATACTGGCCGGGCGCCAGGGCGTCCAACTGGGTTTGCAGGGCCGCGCGCAGGCCCGGCGGGTG
>JAAUUD010000227.1 GCA_012031655.1 Anaerolineae bacterium
CTGGCTGCGGTTGTGGCTGCGGTTGGTGTGGCTTGTGCTCACTCATCGCTGCTGTTCTTTCTCTGGCTGGCTCTGGCTGGCTCTGGCGGTACGTTCGCTTGCGCCTCTAGTATACCAGAGCCAGCTGATGCAGAAATGAGCAGCAGATGACGTCTGCGCTTTTCATCTGGCGCTCGCTCGCCTACGAGGGCTGGTAGATGCGCGTTTCGGGCTTGAAGGCGGCCCACGAGAACCAGAGATGGTTGATAGCCACGATTGGTTCCAGGCGCGCACCTGCCAGCGGCCCGCTCGTGGCCGTGCCGCGCACATCCCACGTGCTGCTCGTCTGCTCGTCGCGTATCTGCCCATCCGCATACACAAACGTCAGCAGCTCCGCCTTCGTGCATGCGCACAAACGCATTGGCTGTGCCCACATCGCGGCCTGTTGCCACCGTGGGCGCATCGAGTGCCGAAGCCGTGCCCGCCTGCCAAAAGACCGCAATCTCTTGCCCGGCCACCGTATCGTTGGCCACCGACTGCGCTTGTAGCACGCGGTAGGGATAGCCACCGCTTCCGTGCCCATATCGACTGTGAGCACGCGCGCAACGGCAGGCAGCACATCGGGAGTGGCCGGGCCATCGTAGAGGAAAGGCGAATTGTTCACATCATCATAGCCAGCATACGGGTTGCGCCCATATTCGCGCGCGAAGCCCGTATCACGCGAAAAGCACCTGGGGCATCCGGGTGGGCCTGCTTGAAATCCTGCCAGGCCACAATCGCCGCCGGATAAAAAGCAAGTTGTTGGCCCGTCAGGTCGCCTGCAATAGCCTCGCCGTTGGCTTGCTGCCACCAGGTTTCTGTCTGGCGATCATACATAATCAGGTTGCTATAGCGCAGGCGACCGGTGGTGCCAAAATCGAGCACCTCGCCATTGAGCGTGCGTTCAAAAACGATGGCGGTATTGCACAGCGGGCAGAAGGTGATGGCCAGCGGCAGCTCGCCCACGGTGTCGTTCACAATCTCGTGCCACATGAGAATCTGAAGAGGGTAGGCTCTGGCGCTCTCGCCCACGTGCACCTCTATCACTGGTTCCACGGGCTGCAACCATTCGTCGGCTGCGGCAAGCGATACAAAAGAGGGCGCATCAATCGCGGGGATGCCATCTTTGGGCAGGCCCACGCTGCCCGGGTTCACGATGCGCCAGGGGTCCACGCTGCGGTCCATGGCTTGGTGCGTGTGCCCGCTAAAGATCAGCCGGCCTTCCCGGTCAGAGAGCGCGTCCAGCAGGTCAACCTCCGGTGTATCTGGCAGCAGGTTCATTTCGTCATCGCCTGGCGCGGCATGGACGCCCAGCACCCAGCCATAGCCCTCCACTTCCAGCTCCAGCTCGGTGGGCAGCTTCAGCAGATATTCTGCCGCTGCCCAGGTCAATTGCTCCAGCGCCCATTGAAAGCTCGCGCTTTGCTGGGCGTATTGCTGGGCAAAGCTGGGCCAGGTTTCTTCTGTATGCGGGGGCCAGCCTGGGCGAGCGCCCGTCACCAGGTAGCGGTCGGTGTTGCCCTGGATGATGCGCGTGGTGGCTTCTGGCAGGGCACGGAGCCCTGCCAGGCAACCCAGCGGTTGCGGCCCAAAGGCCACCAGATCGCCCAGCACCCAGAGCTGATCCGCCCCGCCCTGGGCTTCCAGATCAGCCAGCGCGGCTTGCAGGGCCGCCAGGTTCCCATGAATATCAGAAAGGACCGCCAAGCGCATCGTGCACCTCCGTTGTTGTGTTCGGCTCAACCCAAAAGCATGTCCCTATTGTAGCAAAGGCCCGCCCTGCGCGGCGCGTTTTTCGCATCCCCCGCGCCTTTCCCCTATAATCGGGGCCAGATTCAATAGGCTTCAATTTTTGTTTGGAGAGATGACGAGGGCTTTTGCAATGACCACCACCCTACCCGACCCCATGACCGCCGATAGCTATCGTCCCGTAACAACCGACTGGGTTTATCCCTCGGAAGACGTGGTGCAGGCCGCCCACGTGCAGGACTACGAAGCCGAATATCAGCGGGCCGTGCAGGACCCACAGCGCTTCTGGGCAGAACGCGCCGCCACGCTGGATTGGTTTCAGGAATGGGAGCAGGTGCTGGATGACAGCCAGGCGCCCTTTTATAAATGGTTTGTGGGCGGCAAGCTCAACATCGCCTACAACTGCCTGGACCGCCACAACAAGACCTGGCGCCGCAACAAGATCGCGCTCATCTGGGAAGGCGAAGACGGCGACAGGCGCACCTATTCCTTCCACCGCCTGACGATTGAGGTGAACAAGTTCGCCAACGTGCTCAAGAGCCTGGGCGTGAAGCGCGGCGACCGTGTGACCATTTACATGGGGCGCATCCCCGAACTGATGATGGCCATGCTGGCCTGCGCCAAAATCGGCGCGGTGCATTCTGTGGTTTACGGCGGCTTTTCGGAGCAAGCCCTGGCGGACCGCATCGAGGACGCGCAAAGCAAGGTGCTCATCACCGCCGATGGCGCCTGGCTGCGCGGCAAGATCGTCCCGCTTAAGGATACGGTAGACAAGGCCGTGCATAACTCGCCCGTGGTGGAGAGCATCCTGGTGGTCAAGCGCACCGGGCACGGCGTTAATATGGAGCAAGGGCGCGACTATTGGTACCACGACCTGATGCACCTGCCCATCGCCAGCCCGCGCTGCGAAGCCGAAGTGATGGACGCCGAAGACCCGCTCTTCATCCTGTATACCAGCGGCGACCACCGGGCGGCCCAAGGGCGTGCTGCACACCCACGGCGGCTATGCGGTCTATACCTCCACCACCCTGCACTACGTTTTTGACCTGAAAGACGACGACCGCTGGTGGTGCGCCGCTGACCCCGGATGGATCACCGGGCATAGCTACATCGTCTACGGGCCGCTGATCCTGGGGGCCACCAGCTTTATGTACGAAGGCGCGCCCAACCACCCCTACCCCAACCGCTGGTGGAGCATGGTCGAAGATTACGCCATCACAGTGCTATACACCGCGCCGACCGCCATCCGGGGCCTGATGCGCTTTGGCGACGCCTGGCCCAACCGCCACGACCTCTCCAGCCTGCGTTTGCTGGGGTCGGTGGGCGAGCCCATCAACCCGGAAGCCTGGCGCTGGTACCACAAGGTCATCGGCAAGGAGCGCTGCCCCATCATGGATACCTGGTGGCAAACCGAAACCGGCGGCTTCATGATCACGCCGCTGCCGGTGGTGGGCCTCAAGCCGGGCAGCGCCACGCGCGCCTTCCCCGGCATTGTGGTCGATGTGGTGAACGACCAGGGCGCCAGCTGCCCGCCCGGCGAAGATGGTAAATTGGTGGTCAAGACGCCCTGGCCAGGGATGCTGCGTACCGTCTATGGCGACCCCGACCGCTACGTGCAGCAATATTGGCGCGAATATGCCGAACAGGGCTGGTACCTGGCCGGAGACAGCGCCCGCAAGGACGAAGACGGCTACATCTGGATCATCGGGCGCATTGACGACGTGATCAAGGTCAGTGGCTATCGGTTGGGCACGGCAGAGCTTGAATCTGGCCTGGTGAGCCACCCCCGCTGTGGCCGAATCCGCCGTTATCGGCGTGCCGGATGAAGTGCGCGGCCACATCATCTACGCCTATTGCATCCTGCGGCAGGGCTGGGAGCCAGGCGAAAAGCTCTTTGATGAACTGAAAGAACACATCCGGCATGTGGTGGGGCCGATTGCCGTGCCCGCCCGCATCGACTTCGTGGAGAGCCTGCCCAAAACGCGCTCCGGCAAGATCATGCGGCGCGTGCTCAAGGCGCGGGCGATGGGCCTGCCTGAAGGCGACGTGAGCACCCTGGAAGAGTAACGCCCCCCCCGCACAGGCGCGGCCCTGCTCCGGCGTGGTTGGTCGGGGCGGGGTCAGCCTTCCCCGGCGCCCACCGAATAGCCAGCCAGCGGGATCGGCAAACGCCCGCTGGCCGGATGCGCGCCGAAGATCACGCCGCAGGCCGCCGCTTGCATGGGCGGCAGGCTGGCATAGAGCGCCAGATAGCCCATCTCGGCGGGCAAGGCTTCGGCCTCGTAGGGCAGGCCCAGCCCCACCATCCAACGTTTTTTCCGGCGGCAGCGCATAAGAGAACCGTACCCAGTTTGCGCCTGCATCGGAGAAATACACCCCTGGCACGATGGTCACGCCAAATTTCTCGCCCAGCAGTGTGCCTATGTCGCCTGTGTCGGCGAACCCGCCCGCTTCCACATAACGTGTGCAGTCGATGAAAGCATAGTATCCGTCGCCCATAATAAAGGGCACGCCGGACTGTTCCAGCACACCGCGCAGGACCTGGCGGCTCTGGTTCGTCGGCTGGATGATACTGGCCGCGGCTTTGTCGAAACCTATCTCGAAGGCCGAAATCGCGACCGCCTGGGCATAAAAGCCGGGAACCACCCCGTGTGACGCCTGGCTGACGATAAAATCCACCACACGTTTGCCCGCCAGCAGCCACGCGCTGCGGATGTTGGATGCGCCCAGGCTTTTGGTCAGGCCGTCGAGGAAGATAAGACGTTCGCGTTCGTCGGGGGTGAAGGCTTGCAGCACCACGTTGATGTCGCTTGGGCCGCTGTCCGTCACCCAGTGATAAATCCAATCGAACAACACAAACGGATAACCCGATTTCAGGGCGGCCTTTGCCAGTTCGATCTGTTCTTCCAGCGGTGTGGTGCGTCCGGTTGGATTATCCGGTGAGGTGAGGACCAGCCCGGCCACGCCACGCCCTTGCTGGCGGGCAAAATCGGCACACGCCTTAATTGTCTCCGGTGTGTAACGCCAGCCTTCTTCAGGCCTTCCGGGTGCGCGTAAAACGTTAAGACCCATCCCATAAGGTCCCCAATTGTAGCTGATCCAGGGGACGCGAGAGACCACCAGCAAATCCCCCACCTGTCCATTGCCGAGGGTGATCATTGCCTGATATGCTTTGTTCAGGCCGTCGCGCCCGCCCTGGGTAAACACGATGTTACCCGGTCCCCAACCAGAAGCCGATTGCAAATTCCAGTATTGTTCTGCGGCGGCTTTGCGGAACATCGCCGTACCAAATGGCTGGTCGTACCCCGTGCCGTGCTGGATTTGCAGTTCATTAGCACGATTGAGCAGTTCTTTGGGAACACCAGGCAGGCTCGCACCCCCATCTCCCTGAGACGCATCGTACACAGGCGCATCTGCGCCATGTTCGGCTTTGAATTTATCGAGCGCATTTTTAATCTGGAACATGCGCGACGGCGGGATCTCCTGCATCTGGCCCGGATAAGCATTGACTGGGATGAGATGGTCTGTTGGTACGGCCAGTTCAGGCGTGTCCAGGGGGACGATGGCGGTTGCAGTTGATTTGGTCAATGTGGGTCTCCTCTATTTGATTGTCCAAGAAGTGCTGCCGGGGGTCGCCGACAGCAGATTGTTGAGAAATAAAAACACCCCAGAATGGGGTGTTGTCTCATAAAACAAGTGTGCGAAAACAACATCCCCTTACGGCTGTGATCGGGTATTGCCAGTAGTGGTGTCGTTTGCAGGCACGATTTTGAAAGACTTTCTCAACTTTTACCGCAGGCGATTGTGACATACACACAACTGTCTGTCAATCATCCGGGATACACCAAACTGATCACCAGACAGTTGTGCATTTTGCCCGAAGATGTTAGTCGGCCCCGGCATGTGCTACTGCTTCAGCCACGCTTGTTGTGGCCGGGTCTTCGCGTTTGCTGCGAAGGATGGCGAACCCAATCACACCGATCAGTACGAACATCACGATGAGGATCGGCGTGCGCGAGTCAGGTTTTTCCGCAGCAGTCACCACCAGCGGCGCGGCCAGCAGCGCGACCAGGTTGACCACTTTAATCATCGGG
>JAAUUD010000228.1 GCA_012031655.1 Anaerolineae bacterium
TAACCCCGCCCTGCCCCCCTGCTGGCCGTGAACCTCATCCGCGAGCTATTCCACCGGGTGCAGGTGAACCTGCTCCAGGGCGAAGCGCTGGACATCCGCTATTCTCAGATGCCCGTGGAGGACCTCACGCAGCAGGACGTGCTGCAAATGCTGTGGCAAAAAACCGGCATCCTTTACGAATTTGCGGGGCGGGCTGGGGCCGCAATTGGCCTGCGGAGCGCCGACCTCAGCGCGCCGGAGGTCGAACGGCTGGCGCAGTTCAGCGGACAGTGCGGCACGGCCTTTCAGCTTCAGGATGATGTGCTGGGCATCGTGGGGGACGCCAAACAGCTGGGCAAGCCGGTTGGCTCGGACATCCGCGAGGGCAAGCGGACGGTCATCGTGCTGGAGAGCCTGCGCCAGATGAGCGCCGCCGAACGCGACTTTGCCCTGGGCGTGCTGGGCAATCCGCTGGCCCCGCCAGAGGACGTCAGCGAGCTGATTGGCCTGCTGGAGCAACGCGGCGGCCTGGAGCATACCCGGCAGCTCGCCCGCCAGATGATCGAGCAAGCGCTGGGGCAGCTCGCACCGCTGCCCCAGACGCCCCAGCGCGACCACCTGCAAGCCTGGGCACACTACATGATCGCCCGCGAGTTCTAGCCCTGCGCCATCACGGGCACGGCTTCCACGGCGGGCTTTTCGTCCTCGGCCAAGGTCTGGATGAGGTAGGCCACCAGCGCGGTCCAGCCGGTCTGGTGGCTGGCGCCCAGCCCGGCGCCGTTGTCGCCGTGGAAGTACTCATGGAACAGCACCAGCTCGCGCCAGTGGGGGTCGTGCTGGAACTCGCGCAGGCCGCCGTAAATGGGCCGGCGGCCATCCTCGGCGCGCAGGAACAACCCCACCAGCCGCCGCGCGAGTTCCTGCGAGACGTCGTAGAGGTCCATCATCTGCCCGGAACCAGTCGGGCACTCCACCTTGATGCCCGCGCCGTAGTAGTAGTGGAACTTGCGTAGCGCCTCGATCAGCAAAAAGTTGATGGGGAACCAGATGGGGCCGCGCCAGTTGGAGTTGCCCCCAAACAGGCCGCTTTCAGACTCCGCCGGTTGGTAGTCCAGCGTAAACGCGTCGCCATTATCCCGAAAAGTATAGGGGTGGTCTTCGTGAAAGCGCGAGACGGAGCGAATCCCAAAGGGCGAGAGGAACTCGTTTTCATCCAGCATGCGTTGCAGGATGCGGCGCATCTGTTCCGGCTTCACGAACGAGAGCAAGCGCCGTTCGCCCTGGCGCGGGGCCAGCCATTGCGCCAGGTTTTTGCTGTAGTTGGGGCGGTTTTCCACAAACCAGTTCATGCGGCGGGTGAAGTCTGGCATGGCGTCCAGCGTTTCGTGGCCCAGGGTTTCCATGGCAATGAGCGGCATCAGCCCCACCAGCGAGCGCACGCGCAATAGCTCGGTGTGGCTGTTGGGCAGGTGCAGCGCATCGTAGAAGAAACCGTCGACCTCATCCCACAACGAGACCTCGCCCTGATGGTCAGTCATCGCCCGGCGATCCACAGAAAGTGCTCAAAGAATTTGGTGGCCATATCCTGGTAGATGGGTTCGGCCTTGGCCAGTTCCAGGGCGATGGTCAGCATATGCACGCAATAGAAGCCCATCCAGGTGGTGCCGTCGGATTGGTCGATGTGGCCGCCGGTCGGGAGCTCCTTGCTGCGGTCAAAGATGCTGATGTTATCCAGCCCCAGAAAGCCGCCCTGAAACACGTTGTTGCCGTCCATGTCCTTTTTGTTGATCCACCAGGTAAAGTTGACCAGCAACTTCTGGAAGATGCCCTCCAGCCAGGCGCGGTCTGGCTGGCCGGTGATTGCTGCATCAATCTGATAGACGCGCCAGGCGGCCCAGGCGTGCACCGGCGGGTTGACATCGCTCAGGTTCCACTCGTAGGCCGGGAGTTGGCCGTTCGGGTGCATGTACCACTCCCGCGTAAAGAGTTCGAGCTGGCGCTTGGCAAAGTCGGGGTCGATCATGGCCAGGGGCAAACAATGAAAGGCCAGGTCCCAGGTGGCATACCAGGGATATTCCCATTTATCCGGCATGGAGATCACGTCGAAGTTGTGGAGGTGCTTCCAGTCGTGGTTGCGGCCCTGCTTGCGTTCCTCCGGTGGCGAAAAGCCGCTGGGGTCGCCTTCCAGCCATTGCTCGATGTCGTAGTAGTACAGTTGCTTGCTCCACAGCAGCCCAGCGAACGCCTGGCGCTGGACCTTGCGCGCATCGTCCAGCAGCTTGGGCGATTGCACCTCGGCATAAAAGGCGTCGGCTTCGTCTTTGCGCTGGGCAAAGATGGTCAGGAAGTCGCTAAAGGGGGCGGCGTGGGCCCAGCGGCTCAGGCGCAGGCGCAGGCTCCGCCCCTCGCCGGGGTCCAGCAACAGCCGATAGACCGGCGCGGCCTTGGTGCCCACCTTGTCCGGGTTCACGGCGCTCTTTTCGCCATTCACGGCCCAGCGATGAAACGCATCTTTGACGTAGGGCGTGGGGTTGGGCAGTTCATAGAGCCGGGTGGCGTTGGTTTCGTTTTCCGTAAAGACGACCTCGCTGGCCCCTTCGGCGTACAGCCAATAGGTGCCAAAGGCCGGGTTGGGGTGGTCTGCGCGCAGCACCTGATAGTTGCGGCCCGCCTCCCCCAGCGTGATGATGGGCTTGCCGGGCGCATCGCCCATCGGCCCGGTGGGGTAGCCCCAACTCCAGGTGTTGCGATACCACAGCGTCGGCATCAGGAGCAAGGGCGCCGGTCCGGCCCCCGGTTGATGGCGTCGATCTGGATCAGCAGGTCGTCCTGGTCTACCTTGGCATAGCTGATGAACACGTCAAAATAGCGGCTCTCGCTAAAGACGCCGCTATCCAGCAGTTCGTACTCAAAATCCAGGTAGCCGCGCCGCTCGTTCTCCGCAACCAGGCCCTCATAGGGGAAGGCCGCCTGCGGATATTTATAGAGCATGGTCATATAGCTATGGGTGGGCGTGCTATCCAGGTAAAAGTAATATTCCTTGACGTCCTCGCCGTGGTTGCCCTGCTGCCCGGTCAGCCCAAACAGCCGCTCCTTCAGGATGGCATCGTTCTGGTTCCACAGCGCCAGCGCAAAGCACAAAAACTGGTTGCGGTCGCTGATGCCGCCGATGCCATCTTCGCCCCAGCGATAGGCTTTGCTGCGGGCCTGGTCGTGCGGCAGAAAGTCCCAGGCGGTGCCGTGTGGGCTATAATCCTCGCGCACGGTGCCCCAGGCGCGTTCGCTGAGGTACGGCCCCCACAGCCGCCAGTTCGCACGGCGTTCGCGGTGGGCCAGCAGGCGTTGATACTCCGCCGTCTCTTGCATCGGGCGTCCTTTTCCGGTTATCGGCCTGTAGTTTTGCGTTAAGTAAACAACCGCCCCAGGGGTTCTGCCAACTGTGGGGCAGGGCCGGGGCGGTTTTTTCATGGAGCGCTAATGCGCGGGGGCTATTCCATCACGCGCAGCTCGGCGGGGATGTCCATCCGTGCCATGCGCCGCATGCTGAGCAGCGGCGTCAGCGTGACGGTCAGGATGCCGATGAGCAGCGCCAGGATGAGCGTGGTCGGTGCCACCTGCACCAGCAGGTTGAGTTCGGCAAGCTGGTCTTCGATCTGAAAGCGCAGGAAGCTATAGAGCACCACCCAGCCCAGCCCGATGCCCAGCAACGTGCCCAGCACTCCCATCACGAAGTTCTCGATCATCTGCATGCGCGTCACCTGGTGGATGGGCAAGCCAAAGGCCAGCATGGTTGCAATCTCGCGGATGCGCTCTTCCACGCTGATGCTGGTGGTGTTGAAGGCGATGAGGAAGCTCATCACCGCCACCACCGCAGAAATCACCCCCAGGAAGGCCACGAACAAGCCCAGAAAGCGGTCAAAGGAGGCGGCCACATCGCTCAGGTAAGTCACCGCTGCTACGCCGGGCTGCGTAAAGACCACCTGCTTGACTGCGTCCTGCTCCAGGCCTGGCGTGGGGTCTGCCACCACGTAGTTGGTCAGCCCGGCCAGGCCCATCGCCTCGGCGTTGCTCAGGTCCAGGTAGGCAAAGGCACGGGTGGGGTTATCATGAATGCCCGCCACCGTGAACGGTGCCTCCACCAGCCGAAAGGCGCTTTCGCCCTCGCGCCGGGGGTGCTCCAGCGTCACGCGGTCGCCCACCTCCACGCCCAGGTCGCGCGCGGCCTTCTGCGAGATGACCAGGCTGCCCACGCCTGCGCCCTCCAGCGAGCCGGATTCCAGGTTGGGCACCCACAGCGCGCTCTCAAAATCCAGCAGTTCCATCACCACCGGGATGCCATCGCCCTCGTTGGGGATCAGTTGGCCGCCCAATTGCAGGCTGGGCTCCACGCGGGCCAGGGCCGGGGCGCCGTCCTCGGTTTGCAGCGCAGATAGCTCCGCCGCCACCGCTTCGGTGGGGTAGAAGAAATCCAGCGTCACGGCCAGGCGGTCTTCGGCGCGGTAGAGCAAGGCGTCTTCCACCTGGGCCAGCGTCCCCAGAAAGCTATCCAGAAAGCCCGCAAAGACGACCATCATCAAAATGGCAACGCTGATGCCCAGCAGCGTCAGCCCGCTGCGCCCCGGGGCGCGCAGCAGGTTCTTGATGGGCATCTGGGTAAAGCTGCGGCCCGGCAGGGGCAGGTTTTTGGCCAGGCGCATCAGGCCGCCGCCCTTGGCCACCAGATAGCCGGATGAGATGGCATCGACCGGGTCCACGCGCACCGCCCGCCACACCGGGATGAGCGTAGCCACCAGCGGCAGGCCAATCCCCAGCGCCGTCGCCAGCGCAAAGGCGGGCCAATAGAGCGTGGCCTCGAAGACGGGCATGGGGAAGAACGCCTGAATCTGCTGGCCGAAGACCTGGCTAAAGAGCACGCCCAGCGCCAGGCCCAGGAGCGTACCAAGCAGCGCGATCTGCACGCCCACCAGCAAAGGCCGGAAGGCGATCCAGAAACGCGGCACGCCCAGCGCCATCCCGATCCCGATCTGGCGCCGTTGCGAGGCCACCAGCCGCGCCGAGAGGTTGAACACCCCGAAGGCCGCCCCCAGCAGGAACAAAAAGGCAATCGAGGTCCAGACCTGCTGGTCGCTGTCGGCGTCATCATAGAGCGCGCGCAGGGCCAGGTTGTCTTCGCGCGGCTGGAAGCTAAAGCCGACCTGCGGGAAGGCCGCCGCCAGCGCCCCTTCGACCGCCGCCCGGACCGTCTCCTCGTCGGCGCCTGGTTCCAGCAGCAAGAGCGCGTCGTTCACCTGCCCTTCGCGCCCCAGGATGGCCTGGGCGGTTTCCAGCGAGACGAAGACCGGCGCATAGTTGGCCGCATCGCTGAAGAACGCCCCCCCCGCGATGAAGATGAAGTACTCTGGCGAGAGGCCCAACCCCACGATTTCCAGGGTCTGGTCGCCTGCGATGCGCAGCGAAGCGCCCACTTCCACATCGTTGGCGCTGGCGAACTTGTAATCCACCACCGCGACCGGCTGCCCGGCGTCTTCGGCGCGCAGGTTGCGGCCTGGCTCCAGGCTGCCATCATCGTAAATGTGGATGCCGTTGATGTGCGGGCCGCCGTCGCTCAGGTCCACGCCCGTCAAAAAGCCATCCACCAGCAGCAGGTCGTCCCCCGCCGAGGCATCCACCAGCGTCGAGGCCACCAGGCGCGGCTCCACCTCTGCCACGCCTTCCACGCCCGCCAGCGTGCGCACCAGCTCCTGGGTGGGCAGAAAGCTGCCCTCAGCCATTGCCACGCGCAGGTCATACATGTTCAACAGCGCGTAGCTCTCGTCATAGGAATTCAGGCGCCATTCCCGCTGGCCGCCCAACCCCGCATAAATGCTCGTGCCAAA
>JAAUUD010000229.1 GCA_012031655.1 Anaerolineae bacterium
GACATGAACCTGCAAATGGCGCAGATGCTCCAATCGGACGACGACATCCTGCAAGGCGTGACCGGCCAGGCACCCTACCAGATGGGCTTCGATGCCTTTGGCGCGGCCCTTTCCGTGCTGGCTGGCGAGGAAGTCGAGTCCTTCCAGAACACGCCGACCATCTTCTTCGGGCGCGGCGATGACGAGATGATCAACCGCTTCGTGGAAACCGAAGGGTTGGCCCTCTTCGAATAAATTCAATAGCCTGTTTTTTGCGCTGGCTGGGCCCTCCCGGCCAGCGCTTTTCCAAAAAAATGGTGTTTTCCCAGGAAAAGTTATGTCGCCAGCCTTTCGCTTAGAGCAAATCTATAAACGTTTTCCGGGTGTTGTGGCGCTGGATCACATTGATTTTGCCGTCAATGCCGGGGAAGTACGCGCCTTGCTTGGCAAAAATGGGGCGGGAAAATCGACCCTCATCAAGGTGCTGAGCGGGGCAGTACAGCAGGATGCAGGGACCATCTTCGTTGATGAAAAACCCATCTCGATCAAGTCCACGCGAGATGCCTTTGCCCAGGGCATCTATACCGTGTATCAGGAAATGAGCCTGGTTCCCGAACTCAGCGTGGCGGAGAACATCCTGCTGGGGCGCTGGCCCACCATCGCCGGATCTGTGGTCAATAGCGGACGCCTCAAACGGGTGGCGCGGACTGCCCTGGAACGTTTGAAGGTGGACATTGCGCTGGAAATGCCCGTGAGCAAGCTGGATGTCGCCCAGCAGCAGATCGTGGAGATTGCCAAGGCGCTTTCTTTTGAGCCGCGTGTATTGATTCTGGACGAACCCACCAGCGCCCTGGCCGCCAACGAGGTCGAGATTTTGCACCACATCGTGCGGGAGGTGGCCAAGCAGGGCCACGCCGTGATCTACGTCACGCACCGCTTGCAAGAGGTGCCGCTTGTGGCGGATTCTGTAACGGTGCTGCGTGATGGCAAGGTGGTGGATACAGTACCCGTAACTGAGGCCACACCAGAACGCATCGCTCAGATGATGATTGGTTTTGATTGGCAGCGCACCCACCGCGAAGAACGTCATGCAGACCTGGGCGAGGTCCGTCTGGCGGTGCAGGGCCTCACACGCCATGGCGTCCTGGAGGATGTGTCTTTTGAAGTGCGCGCCGGGGAAGTGGTGGGCATTGCCGGGTTGCTGGGGTCTGGCCGCACGGAACTTCTGCGTGCTCTTTTTGGCCTGGATGCCATTGATCGGGGCGAAATTTACATTGGTGGGCAGCGGGTGCGCCACCCCTCCCCCGCCCGGATGAAGCGCTTGCAGGTGGCATTGACGCCAGAAGACCGCAAACGCCAGGGCCTTATCCTGATTGCTTCTGTAAAGAACAACCTGACGCTGGCCAGCCTCAACCGCTTGAGCCTGGTGGGTATTCTGGCCCTGGGCAAAATGCGGCGCCAGGCACAGCACATGGTTCAGGAGATGTCCATCAAGGTTTCGGGGCTGGAAACCGAAGTACGCACGCTGAGCGGTGGCAATCAGCAAAAGGTGGTTATTGGCAACTGGCTGAACAACTCCCCCCGCTGTCCTGCTGATGGACGAGCCAACCCGTGGCATTGATATTCAGGCCAAGGAACAGATTTTTGACCTGATCCGGCGGCTTTCTGAGCACGGGTTAGCGGTGCTGTTCGTTTCGTCCGAAATTGAAGAAGTGTTGGATGTTGCTGATCGTATCCTCGTGATGAACCAGGGGCGCATCCATAGCGAGGTGCGTGCTGCCGAAGTTTCGCTGGAAAAACTGTTAGCGCTGACGATGGAGGAACCCCCCCAATGACTCATGCCAAGGCGCGCCGCAAGTCCATCCAGGCCAACCGGGCCTTGATCCGGGTGGCGAACTTTCTTTCTAATTCTGGTTTGTTGATTGCCGTGATGTTGCTATTTGTTTATCTTTCGCTGGAGGCGCCCAACTTCCTTTCTTCGCGCAATCTACTGAATGTGCTGCGGGCGGTGGCCATCAATGGCATTATCGCCTGTGGCATGACGCTCGTCATCATCTCTGGCGATATTGATGTGAGCGTGGGGTCGGCGGTGGCCTGGTCGTCCTCCTTGCTGGGCGTGCTGGCTATTGACGAAGGCTGGCCGCTGGAACTGGCCGTGGTCGCGGTGCTGGTGCAGGGAACGCTCATCCACGCCCTGGCCGGGTTCATCCGCACACGCTGGCAAATCCCCGCCTTTGTGCTCACGCTGACCTTGTTCATCAGCTTACGCGGCGCGGCAAGGTACATTACTAACGCGTTCCCCGTGACCCCCTTTCCGGACTCTTTTAACTACTGGGGCGGTGGCTACGTGGCGGAGGGTATCCCCTTGCTGGAAAGAGGCATCCCGATCCCGGTGATCATCATGCTGATTGCTTTTGTGATCTTCTTCTTCATCACCACGCGGACGACCTTCGGACGCTCGGTCTATGCCATCGGTGGGAATGAAGAAGCAGCGCGGCTTTCGGGGATTTCGGTGATGCGCACGCGGGTGATGACTTTTGCCATCATCGGCTTTCTTTCGGCCTTTTGTGGCGTGCTCATTTCATCGCGCATCATGTCTGGGTCTTCAAATATTGCCGAAGGGCTGGAGTTCGAGGTCATCGCCGCGGTGATCATCGGCGGCACGAGTCTGATGGGCGGCAAAGGCTCCATCTGGGGGACCTTCCTGGGCGTGCTGTTTATCGGCTTGCTGAGCAACGGCATGGTTTTGCAGGGCATTTCGCCCTTTGTTCAGGAGATTGTACGCGGGTTGATCATCCTGGTGGCCGTGTTCATCAGCACCTTGCAACGATCCTTGCAACGTGCCTGACGTCCATCATCCGCACAAAACATCGAAAATTACTTTTTGGTAAATTGAGGAGGCTCAAAAATGGCAGTTGATCAAGAACGCGTTAACCGCATTCAAGCCGGGCTGGAACAGGCTGGGCTGGATGCGGTGCTGGCCTGGCGTCCCGAAGAAGTGGTCATCACCACTGGCGCTTGCCCGCAATGGGGCATGACCTGGTGCTCTACCCACATCAGGAAGAAGCCATCGTCTATGCCCTGGACCTGGACCCGGACGCCGCCGTGCCGCAAGGGTTCACCGTCAAGCGGCATAGCCTGGGCGCAGATGGCTTTGGTCAGCTCAGGCAACTCTTGCAAACGGACCTGGCCGCGCTAAGCATTGGAACCGTTGGGGTGGCCCCAGATAGCGGGCGGCATGTCCTCCCCGGCAACTCAGCCGAAAATTCTCCTTTTTCTGTGCCTTTGATCCACGATTTTCTGAGTAGCGTCACGGTTCAGGAAACTGATTTCTTTGCCCAGCAGGCCATGCGCAAGACCGCCGCCGAGGTCGAGAAAATCCAGCGTGCTAACGATATCGCCGCCTTTGGGCTACGCGCCTTTTACGCCAACCTCCAGCCCGGCAGGACCGAAGCCGAACTGGCTGCGCTGGTTGAAGGCGCCATCCAATCGCAATCTGGCAAGCATGGTAGCAGCCTGGCGCGGGCCTGGGCCTACATCCAGGCTGGCCCCAATAGCGCTAAGGCCGGGACCTACAGCCGTTCTTCCGGCTATGCGATGCAGGCGGGGGATATGGTGGTGCTGGAGATGGGCACCTGGGTGGATGGCTATTGGAGCGATCTCACCCGGACTGCCGTTGTGGGCACCCCCAGCGCAGACCAGGCTCGCCTCATTGAAACGGTCCAAACAGCGCAGCAGGCCGCTATTGATGCCATGCGGCCTGGGGTCTCGCACGCGGATGTAGACACTGCCGCCCGGCAAATCATGGAAGCCGCTGGTTATGGCGCTGCCTTTACGCACCACACCGGGCACCACGTCGGTTTTCGCTATCACGATTATGGCCCGCTGGCCGCCCCGGGCAGCACCGAGCCGCTGGCCGAGGGGATGATCATCACCATCGAGCCGGGTGCTTATGGAGAACTGTTTGGCGGGGGCTGCCGCTTCGAAGAAAACGTCCTGGTGACCGAGTCTGGAGCGCGGGTCCTCTCGGACCAGCAAATTCGCGGCTAGCAAAGGAAGGCAAACAGCCATGCGATTCGAAAACAAAGTAGCCGTAGTGACCGGGGCCGGGTCTGGGATTGGCCGGGCAGTGGCCAAAGCCCTGGCGGCGGAAGGCGCCGCTGTTTCGGTGGTGGATATTCACGCCGAGAATGCTGCCAGAACCGTCGAAGCCATCCAGGCGGCAGGCGGCCAGGCGCAAGCGATTGTGGCGGATGTCACCCATGAAGCTGACGCCATGCGCATCGCTGAACGCACGGAACAGGCTTTTGGCGGGGTAGACCATCTTTGTAACTCGGCGGGCATTCAGACCTACGGAACGGTAGCCGACACCGACGAAGCCACCTGGGACCGGACCCTCAACGTGAACCTGAAGGGGATTTATCTGGTTTCGCGCTTCTGCATCCATGCGATGCGCAAGCGCGGCGGCGGTTCCATTGTCAACATGGCTTCTGTGCAGGGCTATCACAGCAGCCAGATGGGCGTAGCCGCCTATGCCACCTCCAAAGCAGGGACTATGGCCCTCTCGCGCTCGATGGGGTTGGACCACGCCCGCGAAGGCATCCGCACCAATTGCGTGCTGCCGGGGTCGATTGACACCGAAATGCTGCGTTTTGGCGCGGCAACCTTTGCGGAAGACGGCAACGTGCAGGCGGTCATCGATAGCTGGGGCGAGTTCCACCCGGTTGGGCGGGTGGGCCAGCCAGAAGAAGTGGCGAACCTGGCGCTCTTTTTGCTGAGCGATGCCGCTTCCTTCATGACCGGTGCCGTGATCACGATCGACGGCGGCTTGACGCTCAAGTTATTGTGAGGCAGGGAGGAACCTGGCGATGAAATTAGGACTGGGACTCTACCGGCAAATGCTCACGCCGGAAAACTTTCGCTTTGCGCGCCAGGCGGGCGCCACGCACATCGTCGCCCACCTGACCAACTACTTCGCAGAATCTGAAAAACTGCCCTCGGCAGATAGCCAGGGCGGCAATTATGGCCGCAGCCTGGGCGAAGCCCCCTGGAGTTACGAGCAACTGCGCGACCTGAAAGCCGCCATCAACGCAGAAGGGCTGGAGCTGGCCGCCATTGAGAACTTCGACCCCGCCCACTGGTATGACGTGCTGCTGGATGGGCCGCGCCGTGCCGAGCAAATGGAGGCGCTTAAAGGGATCATTCGCAACATGGGCCGGGCAGGGATCCCCGTGATGGGCTACTACTTCAGCCTGGCGGGGGTCTATGGCTGGAGCAAAGGCGCCTGGGCACGTGGCGGGGCAGTGGCGGTGGGCTACGTGGAAGCCATGGCCCCGCAGCCAACGCCCATCCCAGCGGGCCAGGTCTGGAACATGACCTATAACCCCAGCGCCAGTGGTGAACCCGTCCCCCTCACCCCCGAAGCCGTGATGTGGGAACGCCTGGCCGCTTTTCTGGAGGAGTTGGTCCCGGTGGCCGAGGAGGTCGGGGTGCGCCTGGCAGCCCACCCCGATGACCCCCCCCTGCCCGAGCTGCGCGGCACCGGGCGCCTGATCTATCGGCCCGAGCGCTACCAGCGTTTGCTTGACCTGGTGCCTAGCCGAGCCAACGCCCTCGAATTTTGCGTTGGCGCCATTTCCGAGATGGTCAGTGACCAGATGGACATCTACCAGGCTGTGGATCAATATAGCCAGCAGGGTAAAATCGCCTATGTGCACCTGCGCAACGTGCGCGGCAAGGTCCCCAATTACCACGAGGTTTTTGTGGATGAAGGGGATACGGATATGGCCCAGGTCTTGCGTATTCTGCACCAGAATGGCTTTGAGGGCGTGGTGATCCCTGACCATGTGCCAGAGATGGAATGCCCCGCCCCC
>JAAUUD010000230.1 GCA_012031655.1 Anaerolineae bacterium
TCGAAACTGAATTCTGGGTGCGCACTCGCCATCACCACCACCCTGCGCGATCAGGCGTGGAAGTGCTGGAATACAACGCCAACGAAGACCCGAACCGCCAGCTTGAACAGGTGCGCGAATGTATCGCCCTGGACGTGGACGGCATCATCATCATCCCGCAGGATGGCGAAAGCGCGGTGACGATTGTGCAAGAAGCGCAGGACGCCGACGTGCCGATTGTGGTCTTCAACCGCCCGCCCTCGGACCTGAGCCAGGGCCTGGTGGTGGTGGCCGATAACGAGACCATCGCGCAGCAGGCGGTGGAATTCATGGCGCAGAAAGCGCTGGCGCGCTACGAGATCACCGGCGAACCCCTGACTCCCCTGATCATGGTGGGCGACCTGGGCGACCCCAACGCAGTTGGCCGCCGCAACGGCTTCTTCAACGTGATCGAGAAATACCCCTTCCTGTTCAACGAGCCGATTGAAGTGGCCACAGAATGGGACGCCGCAACTGCGCTGGCCAACCTGGAAGCCGCCATCACCGCTAACCCGGAGGTTGACTTCCTGTTTACCTCTTCGGACTTCCTCTTCCCCACCATTCGCTCTGTGCTGGAGCCGCGTGGCATGTGGGTGCCTGCCGGGCAGCAGGGCCATGTGATCATGGGCGGGCTGGATGGCGACGCAACCGCTTGCCAGCTCATCAAGGATGGCTACGTGGACTCGACTGGCGTGCAAGACCTGTTCTTTGAAGCACAGGCCTCGCTGGGTGCCCTGCTGGCCGCGATTGAAGCTGGCGACGCACAACCCAACGCCGTCATCGAAGACCCTGGCTTTGCCCTGACCGCTGGCAACATCGACTGGCGCGAAATGGACATGTGGGGTTGCGTGCTGTTGGCGGAAGGCTTCCTTGATCAATAAATACAGCGCAGTTAGCCGGGCTGCATCCCTGGGCTAACCACGCTGCAAGACCGGACTTGTGCTGCATGGCCAGCACCCACCTAGCGATAGGGTTGGCATCAGCGCAAGTCCCCACCTTTTGGGAAAGGTTACATCATGACTTTAGCAGAAAATCGCTCCTTAGGCAGCGAAAACCGCGCGCCAGAGGTTCGGCCCCTGATGGATTGGCGCCGCATCCTGGCCGGGGCGCGCCATTTGGTGCGCCGCGTCCTCCTTTCGGAATACTTCATCCTCTACCTTTTAACCATCTATTTCATCGTCCTCATCCCGCTGCTGCCAACCATCTCCAAGCCGCTTAACCTGGTGAACATCCTCTCCAATACCTGGCCTTTGCTGGCAGTGGCGATTGGGCAAACGGTGGTGCTCATCATCAAGGGCATCGACCTCTCGCAAGGGGCCATCATCGGGCTAACGAGCGTGGTGGGGGCGGTGCTGATGGCCACCGCGGCCAGCGAAGATGTGCTTTCTAACAGCCCACTGTGGGGCAGCGTCCTGGCTGCCAACGGCGGGCTATTGGCCAACGCCCCGAATGCGGTTCTGCTGGGCTGCCTGGCGATGCTGCTGGTCGGGGCCGGGATCGGCTTCATTAACGGCTTTATGATCGCCCGTTTTAATATGCCGCCGTTTATGGTTACGCTGGTGGGGCTGCTGTTCTTTAGCGCTTTTGCCATCTACCTCACCCAGTCCGAAAACGTGCGCCATCTGCCAGAAGGCTTTATTCAACTGGGCAAGGGCGATATTGTCTCCGTTTACATCGGAGAAAAAGCAGAGTCGCAAATCCCCCGCCGCGAGATCTACTCCTTTGTGACCTACGCCATGCTGATTTCGCTCTCGCTGGCGGTGGTGGTCCATCTGGTGCTCAGCCGGACGGTGCTGGGCAAGCAGCTTTATGCGCTGGGGACCAACCGACGCGCGGCGCAGGTTTCCGGGGTGCCCATCAATCGCACCATCATCCTGGCCTACATGATCAGCGGGATATGTGCGGCAGTGGGGTCCATCCTCTATTCGGCCCGCCTGGAGGCCGGGCGCCCCACCCTAGGCTCCGGCACCTTTCTGCTGGATGTCATCGGCGCCACGGTGATCGGCGGCACCAGCCTGGCCGGGGGCAAGGGCAAGGTCACCTGGACAGTGCTGGGCGTGCTGTTCTTTGTGCTGCTCTCCAACAGCCTGAACCTGATGCGCCTTTCTGCCTTTTACATTGATATGGTCAAGGGATCGGTGATCCTGGCAGCGGCGGTGATTGACGTCATCCGCACCCGCCTGGCTGCCTCCGAAGGAGCGCACGCATGAGCACCCCCCTGATTGAAATTTGCAACGCCAGCAAGACCTTTTTTGGCATCAAAGCGCTGGATGACGTTTCTCTGGCGTTGCCAGCCGGGCACCTGCTGGGCCTCATCGGCCAGAATGGCGCCGGGAAAAGCACCTTGATGAACATCCTGGGCGGGGTGGTTCAACCAGACCACGGCGGGCACATGTCCCTGCAGGCAAGCCCTATGCCCCGCGCAACCCGGCCTATGCCACCTCGCGCGGCATCGCGTTCATCCACCAGGAGCTTAACCTGTTCACCAACCTGAACATCGCGGAGAACATCTTCATTGATAACCTGCCGATGCGCCGGGTTGGCTTGCTGCCTGTGGTGGATTACCCCCGGATGTTTCAAAAAACCAGCGCGCTGTTAGAGTCAATTGGCCTGAAGCTGGCCCCCCGCACCCTGATTGACGACCTTTCGCCCGGCGAGCGCCAACTGGTGGAGATTGCGAAGGCGCTGCACCTGGACGCGGACCTGATCATCTTCGATGAGCCAACCACCTCCCTGACCGCTCGCGAAACCGAGCTGCTGTTCGGGATCATCGACCAGCTACGGGCGCGTGGCAAGACCATGATCTACATCTCGCACATCCTGGGCGATGTGCTGCAACTGGCGGACGAGATCGCCGTGCTGCGCGACGGCCAATTGATGGCCCACGGCCCGCGAAACGAGTTTGACATCAACCGCATGATCTCCCTGATGATCGGGCGGGAACTCACCCAGCTCTACCCAGAGCGCACGGGGCAGCCTCAACCCGAAGTCATGCTCGAGGTCAAGGGCCTGTCGCAACGTGGCATCGCGCGGGACATCAGTTTTGCGGTGCGGCGCGGCGAGGTGCTGGGCATCTTCGGCCTGATGGGCTCTGGGCGCACCGAGCTGGCGCGCATGCTCTTTGGGCTGGATGAATTTGAGTCTGGCGAGATCATCATTCAGGGGCGCCCCCTGAACCGCACCAGCCCCAAACGCTGCATTCGGCGTGGCATGGCCTTTGTGACGGAAAACCGCCGCGAAGAAGGCCTGCTGATGGAGTCTACCATTCTGGATAACCTGGCGTTGGCTTCGCTGGAACGCTGGGCGCGGACCCCTGCGCGCTGGCTGGATGGCCCCACCTTGCAGGAGAACGCCCGCCACACTGCCGAAGCCCTGCGCATCAAGTCCGGGGACATCGCGCTGCACAAAGCCAAAAGCCTGAGCGGCGGCAACCAGCAAAAAGTCGTCATCGCCAAGTGGCTGATGTCTCGCCCGACCATCTTCATCCTGGATGAACCCACACGCGGCGTCGATGTGGGCGCCAAATTCGAGATTTACAGCATCACTGATAGCCTGGCTGCTGAGGGCAACAGCGTGATCTTCATTTCGTCCGAGCTGGATGAACTCATCGGGATGTGCGACCGCATCCTGGTGCTGGGCTGGGGCGAGCTATGCGGCGAATTCCACGCGCCGGACTATGAAAAAATGGCGATCCTGCGGGCGGCATTCCGCGAAGGAGGAGAAGAAGCATGAACCTGGCCATTTCTCAGGAGCAACGCTTGCTCCTGCTGCGCAATGCCACGCCAATCCTGTTTGTGGCTGTCTTCCTGTTTTTGGGTTGCAATCGCCGCGCTTTCTGGAGCTGGAAAGCATCTCCAACACGGTGAAGCAGGCGTCGTTTGTGGGCATCGCGGCGGTGGGCATGACCTTTGTGCTGCTCACGGGCGGCATTGACCTTTCGGTGGGGGCCACGATGTACCTGGCGCCGCTCATCGCGGGCACGATGATGCGCGACCATGGCCTGGGCGTGGGCCCTGCCTTGCTGGTGGCGCTGGGCATGGGCTTCATCATTGGCGCGGTGAACGGCTTCTTCGTGGTCAAGTTGAAGATCGTGCCCTTTATCGTCACGCTCTCCACGTTGTTTTTTATGCGTGGGGCGGGCACCTTCCTTACGGACTCGCGCCAGCTGGACTTCCCGCGCGAGATGGTGGACTTTGGGCTTTGGGATGTGCTGGGTGTGCCCCTGCCCATCCTCTGCTTTGTGCTGGTGGTGCTGCTGGGGCACCTCATCCTGACCCAGACGCGCTTTGGGCGCCAGCTCTACGCCGTAGGCAACGACCTGGAAGCCGCCAAGAAAGCGGGCATCAACACAGACCGCGTCATCTGGAGTGTCTACATTATAAATGGCGTGCTGGCCGCGCTGGCGGGGTTCATCCTGATTGCCCAGATTGGCCGCCTGGACCAGGCTTTTGGCGAGGGCATGGAGTTTGATGTGGTGGCGGCGGCGGTGCTGGGCGGGGCCAGCTTGTTTGGGGGCGTGGGCCGTGCCTATGGGCCGATGATCGGCGCGGTTCTCATCCAGATGGTGCGGGCCGGGCTCATCTACACCGACGTGAACCTCTACCTCCAGCCAATGGCCCAGGCCGCGATCATCTTTCTGGCTGTGTTTTTCGATAGCCTGCGGGAAACCGGTATTCGTAAGCTCAAACGACGTTTTATCCGGGTGGAGGCCTGAAGACGCCCATGCGCATCAAAGTTGCACCTTCGGTCCTTTCCGCCGATTTTACCCGCCTGGGGGAACAAATCCGCGCGCTGGAAGCCGCCGGTGCAGACCAGATTCACATTGATGTAATGGATGGGCGCTTTGTCTCGCAGATTTCGTTTGGTCTGCCGATTGTGCGGGCCCTCCGTGGCATCACCACGCTGCCGCTGGATGTGCACCTGATGGTGGTTGAACCAGAGCGCCACCTGACAGCCTTTGCTGAAGCAGGCGCAGACCTCATCACCCTGCATGTGGAGGCCAGCGCGCATGTCCACGCGGCGCTGGGGCAAATCCGGGCGCTGGGTTGCCGGTCCGGGCTGGCCCTGAACCCGCACACGCCCGCCCTGATGATCAGCGAGGTGCTGCCGCTGGTGGATCAGCTTGTGGTGCTGGCCGTAAACCCTGGTGCGGCAGGTCAGGCGTTGTTGCCCGAAGCGCTGGCGAAAATCCGCCGTTTGCGGGAGCTAACCGCTGCCCAGGAGCGCCCGATGGACATCCTGGTGGATGGCGGCGTGAACGCCAGCACCGCCGCCGAGGTGGTGCGCGCCGGGGCCAGCATCCTGGTGGCAGGCAGCGCGATTTTCGGGGCAACCGATGGACCCGCCGCCGGGTTGGCCAGCCTGCGGGCTGCGTTCCGTGCAGAGGAGGCCCCCAATGGCCCGGCCACCTAGCCCGCCCGACTATCGCTTGCTCGTTAAGGTGAGCCGCCTGTACTACGAACAGAAGCTCACCCAGCAGGAGATCGCCCGGCGCTTGCACCTCTCGCGGCCCAAGGTTTCGCGCCTGTTGCAGCAGGCCGAAGAAGAAGGCATCGTGCAGATCAAGATCGTGCTGCCGCCTGGCGCGCACCACACCGACCTGGAAGCCCGGCTGGAGCAAACCTTCGGGCTGCTGGAAGCCGTGGTGGTGGAGGTGGACCCCGCGCTGGATCAGCTAGGCGCCTCGCACCAGATCGGCACAGCAGCGGCAGAATACCTGCAACGGACCATCGAAGAAGGCGACACCATCGGCCTGGCCTGGGGGGTTTCGCTCAACGGCATGGTTAGCGCGCTGGACCCGCTGGACGTGCGCAATACGCATGTTGTCCAG
>JAAUUD010000231.1 GCA_012031655.1 Anaerolineae bacterium
GATACGCTCGAGGCGCTGGGCTACGCCGAGGAGCAGTGCGGCAATCGGCCCAACGCCATCACGCGCTACCATGCCGCTTTGGTTTACATGGACCGGGGTTTTCAACCGCTCCGCTATGCCAATACGCTCCGTATTCTGGCCCAGCTCTATCAGGAAAGCCGCGTTTGGGACCACTGCCAGAAGGCCCTGGCCGAAGCACTGGACCTGGAACTGGCCATGCAACCGCGTGATGAAGCGCGCATTGCGGAAACCTACCGCCGCATGGCCGATGCCTACCGCGCCGAAGGCCACCTGGAAAAAGCCGCCACCGCCTACAAAAAGATGGCCACCTACGCCAACCTCTCGCAGGAGGAAGCGCACAAGCTGCGCAGCACGCTGGATGAACTCGAACGGCACCGCGCCACCCTGCGCGCCGCGCAGGAGTCTTTGCTGGTGCTGGAACGGACCGGGGCAGAAGCCAAAGACGTGGCCTTTGTGATGGCGCTGGCGGTCAAGACGCACTTTTTGCTGAGCGAAGTGGACCAAAGCCGCGCCATGATGGAAAAGCTCATTCGCCTGCTGAGCGCCTCTGGGTATGGCTTGCAGGATGAGCGCGCCGAGGTCCGCGCCCTGGCTCACCTGTGGCACGCGGTTCAATACGAGGCCCAGGGCGACCGCGCCCGCGCCCGTGACCACTACCGCAGCGCCCAGAAGGACAACAAAGACACCGCCATTGGCTGGATCATCACCCAAGGGCTGGAGACGGTCAGCTAGGGCAACGGTTGTCAGGCGGTGTGAGGTGCGGGTCAGGCAAGGGTGCTGCAAAATTCGGAAAACTTTGCTATGGTAAACACACGACGACACTGAAGTAGGGAAATCACTGAGATGCAACGTAGACTCGTAATTGTGTTTTGTGTAATGGTTTTGTTGGGGAGCTTTGCAGTGCCGAGCGTGCTGGCGCAGGGCGAAACCGCCGATGTGGCGGGCTGCCTGGCCACGCCCAACGGCAACGGATGCCAGGCCGGGTTGCCGCTGGCCCGCTATCAGATGCTGTTGGACGAGATGCTGATGCACCCGCAGCCGGATGTGCGGCCCTTGCCGGTTAACATGGTGGAGCTAAGCCGCTTTGCCTTCCGGCGCCTGGTGACCGGCGGCGCGACCCCCATCTATAACGGCCCCAACGGGGCGACGGTGGGCAGCATTGCGCCAGGCTTTAACTACATCACCGTGCACAGCACCCAGGCCGGTTGGGTGGAGATGAACCCGGGCCAGTGGGTGCGCGAAGGCGATACGGCGGTGGCGCGGCCCAGCACCTTTGCAGGGGTGCTGCTGGAACCCGAAGCGATGGAATATACCATGGCCTGGGTGCTCATCCCCAGCCATCCGGCGCCCTTCCCCGGAGCCGCCCAGGATGCCAGCCGTCCGCTGATCCAGCGCTATACCCGCGTGAACATCTTCGAATCTGTGGAGGTCGATGGCTGGCGCTGGTACCTCATCGGCCCGGATACGTGGATCAAGCAAACGTTGGTCTCTAAAGTGGTGTTTGTGGAAAAGCCGCCCCAGGTCAAGGGGCGCTGGGTGGCCGTGGACCTGTACGAGCAAACCCTGGTCGCTTATGAGGACAACACGCCCGTTTTTGCGACCCTGATTTCTTCTGGCTTGCCGCAGTGGGCCACCAACGAAGGCACCTTCCAGACCTGGGCGCGCCTGCGTAGCGGCGGCATGAGCGGCGCCGAAGGCCAGACAGACTTCTATAGCCTGGAGAACGTGCCCTGGACGCTCTATTTTGATGGGGCCATCTCGCTGCATGGCACCTACTGGCACGATGGCTTCGGCTATCGCCACAGCCACGGCTGCGTTAACCTGACCATCACAGACTCGCATTGGGTGTTCCAATGGACCCTGGATGGCGGCTACGACATGCCCTGGGTGCACGTCTTTAGTTCTGGAGAATACTCGGGCTAGCGCCAGGCGCTGTGCCCCTGGCAACCGCTGCCCTTCCCGCTGGGTGGCGGTTGCCAGCCTGCCCCGCCAGCCCTCTGTAACGAAGATGAAAAAGGGGCTTTGCATGCCTGAGCATCCCTCGCCAAACGCAACAGAAGCCACCCCCGTGGCCAAGCAACTGATGATGTACGCGCACCCGGCCTGCCCGATGTTGCCACCCGTAGCAGCGCAGCTCCGGCTGGCCCGCGTGCCCTACCAGTACATCAACATTTACCAGGACCACACCGCTCGCGAGCTGGTGCGGCAGGTCAACCACGGCTACGAAAGCGTGCCGACCCTGGTTTTTCCCGATGGCAGCACGCTCACCGAGCCTTCGGCGGGGGCGCTGCGCCGTAAATTACAGGAACAGGGCTATTCCGTCCCGTGGACCGCCTGGTTAGCGGGCAACCTGGGCTATCTGGTGATTGCCACAGTGATCCTCTTCAGCGTGCTGAGCTTTCTGGAAGTGATCTAGAGCGTGCCAAACGGCCCGGGGCACGCTACAATCCGCATACTGGACCGAAGAACCGACACAACCACAAGGCAGAACCGTTTTGTCGATCTTAAAACCTGAACAGTACGACGACCTGCGTCGCTCCGGGCAGATCAACGCGCAAATTCTGGCTGCCCTGCGGGACGCCGTGCGCCCCGGCATCAAAACGCGCGAGCTGGACACGCTGGCCTGCGAGATGCAGCGCGAGATGGGCGCGGAGTCCTCTTTTCTGGGCTATACTTTTGACCTTAATAAGCAGCCGGCTTATCCTGCGACCATCAACGTGAGCGTGAACGAAGAACTGGTGCATGGCATCCCTGGCAAACGGGTGCTCAAGCGCGGCGATGTGGTGACGCTGGATTGCGGCACGCGCTACAAGGGCATCATCACGGATGCCGCGCTGACGGTGGTGGTGGGCGAAAGCGGCAGCCCGCGCGTGCAGCAGCTCATCCAGGCCACGGAAGAAGCATTGGAGGTGGCCATTGCTTTGCTGAAGCCAGGCCGCCGCGTGGGAGACATCGCTTTTGCGATTCAGGCGGTGTTGCAGAAGTATCGGCTGGGCATTCCGCCGAACTTCGGTGGGCATGGGGTGGGTTTGCGCCCCCATGATGACCCGCACATCCCCAACATCGGCAAACCCGGCGAGGGCGATGCCTTCCAGGTGGGGCAGGTGGTGGCCATCGAACCCATGGCCATGCTGGGGCGGCCCGAAACCCGTTTGCTACGCGATCACTGGACGGTCGTCACCACCGACCGCTCGATCTGCGCGCACACCGAACATACGATGCTCATTCACGCCGACGGCGCCGAAGTCGTCACGCGGTTCCCGAACGGGGAGTAAACCGGCGGGTCTTCACAATGGGGTAGGCAAGAGGCAGAGGGGAATTTGGTCCGATGAACATGTTCAAGCTGAATTTGTGGCACAACTTGCCACCGGCGCGCGCGTGCCGGATGTGCTGAATGTGGTGGTGGAGGCGCCCAAGACCAGTCGCAATAAGTACGAGTACAGCAAAGATACTAACGCCATCCGCCTGGACCGGGTGCTGTATAGCCCGCTGCACTTCCCGGGTGACTATGGCTTTATCCCGCGCACCTTCTACGAAGATGGTGACCCAATGGACATCCTGGTGATGACCAACAACCCGACCTTTCCTGGGTGTGTAGTGCAGGCCCGCCCGATTGGCGTCTTCCGCATGATCGACAAAGGCGAGAAAGACTACAAGATTCTGGCCGTCCCGGCAGATGACCCCAACTTCGATGAATACTGGGATATTTCTAACATTCCGCAGCACTTCCCCCGGGAGATGGCGCACTTCTTTATGACCTACAAAGAGCTTCAGGGGACCAAGGTCACCAACGAGGGCTGGGGCGGCGTGACGGAAGCCAAAGACACCATCATGGAGTCGCTGGGGAACTACGAGCGCGACATCCTGCCCAAACTGTTCGAGCGCCAGCGGGTGGATTCTGGCACGGCGTGGGAAGCGCGCTATGGCTATAGCCGGGCGGTGCGGATGGATGAGGTGATCCATATTGCGGGCACCACCGCCACGGGGCCAGATGGTAAGCTGGTGGGGGTGGGGGGATGCCCGCACCCAGGCCCAGCAAGCCCTGCGCAACATCGAGGCCGCGCTGAACAAAACCGGGGCAGGCCGCGCCGATGTGGTGCGGACCCGGATTTATGTGGTGCGGCGCGAAGACGCCCAGGCCGTTGCTGAGGTGCATGGCGAGTTCTTCCGCGAGGTGCGCCCGGCCAGCACGCTGGTGATTGTGGCCGGGTTGCTGGATGAAGACATGTTGGTGGAGATCGAAGCCGAGGCGATCATCAACACAGAAAGTTAACCAGCATTAACCTCCTTGTTTGGCCAAGGGCATTGTCGTACTCTGGAGAATCTCATAGAATGAAACTATGCGCGGGGTGTATGATTATCGCGGTGAAGTTTTTGGCTACCTTCAGGGCGGCAAGCTCTACGACCTGGAGGGGCAATTGGCGGGCACGGTCACAGAACGGGGCGTGTTTGCCCTGGATGGAACGTTGATCTGGCACCGTGACCGCGATGGGTTGTACGACCAACACTGGGTGAGCATCGGGTATATCGGTAGCGAGAGTAAGGCGGATGACGAGTATGACGACTGAGGCCATGCGCCAGGAACGAATCACCTGGTTGCGCTATGAATTTGCAGAAAGGCTGGAGCGCTGCGAGCGTGGGGAGCTAACCCCGCGCCAACTGGCCGAAAACGCCACCCAGGTCACTTCTCAGGATGAACTGGACAGGTTGGCCGATGAATTGCTCCAGCATACCTTCTGGGCCATGCACCACCTGGTCCATCGCCCGGCGTGCTGGGCGCCCTCTGGTAGCGAAATCGCCTACCTGCGGCGCTGCCTGCGCGATGAAGACCTCTTTGACCCCAGCCTGATCGAATCCCGCTTGAGCGAGTGATGGGCGCTAAAAAGCTCAATTCCATGCGCTTTCTGGAGCAGCAAGGCGTGCCCTACGAAGTGGTGGAATACAGCGCGGAGATCCACGATGCGGCGGAACTGGCCGAGGTGGTGGGCGTGCCCTGCGAGATGGTCTATAAAAGCCTGGTGGTGGATAGTGGCACGCCGGGCAAGCCCTGGCTGGCGCTGGTGGCGGCAGATCGGCGGCTGGACCTGAAAAAGCTGGCGCTGGCGGCGGGCGTCAAAAAGCTGAGCATGGCCAGCCATGCAGACGCCGAAGCCTGGACCGGCCTTTTGACCGGCGGCATCTCGCCCCTGGCGCTGATGGGCAAAAACTGGCGCGTGTTCATCGACCAACCCGTGACCACCCTGCAACAGTTTATGCTGAACGCCGGGCAGCGCGGCCTGAACCTGCGCGTCCCGGTGACGGACTTCTTGCGGGTGACGCGGGCCACGGTTGCAGAAATCTCTGCCCCGGCAGAGGATTAGCCCCCGGTTGCGGGCGTCACGCGGTAGAGCGTGAGCGCCACCCCCCCCGTGCGGGCGCGGGAAGAAGGCCACCGGCTGCCATGCCACAGTCAGCCCACTCAAATCCACGTTGCGGTTGTCTTCCAGCAAAAAGTAGGCCCAGCCCCAGCGCGCCAGGTCGCCGTTGAGCTGCGCGATTTCCGCCGGGTATAGTTCGCGGGTCTGCCAGTCGAAGTCAAAGCAGTTCAGGCGCACAGGGTCGGGTTCGTGGATGTAGAGCCGCAGCAGGTGGCAGGAGCCCATCACCGCGTGCACAATGACCTGCCCATCCAGCCGTTCGGCTTCGTTTTGCAGGTAGTCTGCGGCTTCGACCTGGCCAAAACCCGCGGTGGTCGAGGCAAAGTAGCGCCACTGATCGCGCTCCGGCACGGGCAGGTCCTCCGGCGTTTGGATGGCCGTGCCCCAGAAGGGCATCCCCCAGGC
>JAAUUD010000232.1 GCA_012031655.1 Anaerolineae bacterium
GTGCTAACGGCGTTCAAGGGCGGGCATTGCGTTGCTGGGCCGTAGTTCTCAAAAGGGTGATGCTGCACCTCTGCACCGCTTGCCTGCGCCGCGCAACTGTAGCATCGCTGCTGCCAGAGTCAAACACCAGGCGATGATCCGCCCAGGCCACGCTTTCCAGCGCCGCCTGGATGTGATGGGCTTCGTTACGGGTCAGGATGATGGCGCTAAGCGTGGACATAGCTGCGTGCGATGATCTGATGATAGGCGGCGATGAGCGCGGCGCGGGTTTCGCTGTCCAGGGTAGCGTCTTGCTCAGCCGCGCGGCTTTTGCGGCGCATCCCCAGGCGGATTATCTGGCGCGCCAGGCGATTTTTCCAGTTAGGATAGTGCTTGTCGAACAGGCGCAGGCGGCTTTCCCATAGATTCAGCGTGCTTTGGGGGCGGACCTGCCCGGTGCTCTGGCCGCCCAGGTGGGTCACGTGGGCACGCGGCACGCAATAAATCTGCCACCCGGCTTGCTGGATTCGCCAGCTCCAATCGACTTCCTCTGCATAGAGGTGAAAGCGTTCATCAAAGCCACTGGTTTGCTGGATGACCTCGCGTCGCATGAGCATGGTCGCGCCCAGAGTATGCCCCACCGGAAAAGGCGCCTCGCCTGCATATTGTGCGCGGGGATAGCGACCGTTCAGGCGGGTTTCGGCCAGGCGTGCCGGGGCGGGCAGCAGGTCAAACCAGAGCTGCGCCAGGCCCGGGAAGGCAAAGGCGCTGTGCTGAAAGCTCCCGTCCCCGTAGGTAAGCCGGGCGCCGACCACGCCCGCATCCGGCAAGTGGAAAAGCGCCTCGAACAGCGTTCGCGTGGCACCCGGGTGGGTGCGGGTATCCGAATTGAGAAAGTACACGGCCTGGGGCAGGGCTTCGGCAGGGGAGGGGGCGTTTGCAAAGCCCATCGCCCGTAGCGCAGCGTTGTTCCCGGCGCCAAAGCCCAGGTTGCGTTCGCTAGCGATGAGCTGCACCTGCGGAAAAGCGGCACGAATCGCGGGCACGCTGTCGTCATGCGAGGCATTATCCACCACCCAGACCTGCGTGCTCAGGGCGCTGGTTTGCAGGTCTGCAAACAGGGTGCTCAGGCAATCGAGGGTGAGCGCGCGTGTATTCCAGTTGACGATGACTACCGCCAGGTCGATCATTGTTGGGCAGTGGCCATATCCCAGCCCGCGCGCGCAACCAGGCGCGGAAGTCTTCCAGGTCTGCGGCGTTGATGGCGACCAGGCCGTCTTGTTCCACCAGGTTGCTCAGATTGGTGCGGACCGCCGCTTCTTCTTCGACCAGATTCGCCAGGGCTTCGACCAGTTCAGCCCGCAGAAAGGCGGGGAACTGCGGTTCCGGCGGAAAAGCCAGGATTTCATTGGGCAGGCCCGGCCAGCGGTCGGCCTCGTTGACCTGCTCCACATTGAACACCGCCACCCCTTGCAGGGTGATGTCTTCGTCTTCCAGGTCTTCGACCAGTGTTTCAAAGCGCCCGGCGGGCAGGGCCAGCGATTCGCACAGGCGGGTGTTGCCCTGCAGGGCTTGCATCATCTCGGCCTCGTCTGCGAAAGGTTCGCCTTCTGCATTGAGCGTAACGACCTCCAGTGAACCGTCGGTCAGGTCCACGGTGGGGATGTTGTTAAGTGTGGCATCGGTGCTTTGCTCGCCACGAAAGCTGCGGAAGGCCAATGCCGGATGGATAAACCCAGCCAGGCTTTCGCGGTCCAGCGTGCAGAAGCGCAGATTGCGTTGGTTGGCGTCAGCGCGTAGCAGGTCACGCGGGGTGTTGATGCGCGCGGTGTTCACCACGAACTCGAACGCGCTGCGGGTGCTGTTGTCTCGCTCCACGATGAAAGCCGGGACCGCGCCGCAGCGTGCTTCTGCTGCCATAAAGGTCAGGCTATCGGCCAGCACGGCGGTATCCGGGCTGTTGCAGAGCAGCTCCAGCGCCTGAGAACGATTTTCCAGCAAAACAAACTCCACCGTGAGGCCCGTGTAGTAGCCCAGCGCAAAATCTTCGAGTTCGCGGGTCAGGGCGGTGCTCAGGTCGTTGAGGGCGCGCCGCGTGAGGGCGTTGGTTTCGGCCAGCACGGCCACCTGTAGCGGGCGGTCAGCGCTCCCGATGGGCACCGGAGAAGCGACCGTGGGCAATGGGGTGGAGCGTAGGGTGGGTGTGGCTGTGGGCAGGCGCACAAAAGGGGTCGCGGTTGGCGGAGCGGCCTCATCGTCTCCACATGCTGCCAGGATCATCAGCAGCAACACCAGTAGTGCCAGGGAGAGGAAGATAGGCCGCTGTTGCATAGGTGCTCCTGTGCGCTTCAGGGAAGAGTAGGGCCGGTGGGACTCGAACCCACACGGGTTTCCCCGGCTGATTTTAAGTCAGCTGCGTCTGCCGATTCCGCCACAACCCCACTTTCCCCGAAGTGTATCATTCGCCCGCAGGCTGGTCAACTTCGAAATCCATCATCCCCCGGGCAAAGGCGATTTCATCCGCGTTGATGGTGTGCCCCATGCCGGGGTAGATGCGCTGCGTGACCTGCCCACCCAGCCGTTGCAGCACCGCCGTGCTTTCCCGAACCCGCGCCACCGGCACGTGCGCGTCCGGGTCGCTGCTGCCGATGAAAATCGGCGTTCCCGCCAGGCTGCCCGGATAATCGCGCGGGGTGCCCTCTGGCCCAATGAGGCCGCCGGTCAGGGCCACAAGGCCGCCATAGCGGCGTGGCGTGCGTGCCGCAAACTCCAGCGTCAGGCAGGCCCCTTGCGAGAAGCCCAGCACCATGATGCGTTCCGCTGGGATGCCGGCACCTTCTGCCTGCGCCACCGCTGCCCGCACCGCCTCGATGCCGGAGGAAATGCCCGGCTCGTTGTCTTCCAGCGGCGCCAGAAAGCTAAACGGATACCAGGTGTTCCCGGCAGCCTGCGGCGCCAGATAGGCGAAGCCCGGGTGGGCGAGTTCAGCGGCCAGCGTGAGCATATCCGCTGCCGAACCACCACGCCCATGCACCAGGACCAGGGCGGCGCGGGCCTGCGCCAGCGCTTGGCCCGCCTGCAAAAGCGGCTGTCCCTGATGAGGTGCGGTCATGGCTAGCCCTCCACTTGCAGGCTGGCCACCTGCGGCACCCGAATCGGCTTGAGGCTGCTTTCGATGCGCTCGCGGTAGCCTTCCAGCCAGGGCGGCAGCATCAGCTTTTCGCCCAGGTGCGCCACCGCTTCATCCACTGCAAAGCCCGGCCCCTGGGTGGCAATCTCCACGATGTGCCCGTCGGGGTCGCTGCTGTAGATGCTCTTGAAGTAGATGCGGTCCATCACTGGCGACACGCGCAGGCCCGCCTGCACCAGCTTCTCGCGCCATTCCAGTTGTGTGTCCTCATCCGCGACGGCCAACGCGTAGTGGTGGGTTTGCCCCACGCCCATCTGCACCGAGCGCACGCCCATCTCGGGCGCATAGCCAAAGTAGGTGAGGATGCTGCCCGGGCGACCGCCCTCTACGCCCCAATACCAATGGGCTGCTCCGGGCACGTCAAAGTTATCGGTCATCTTGACGCGCTTCATGCCCAGCACGCCCTCGAAGAAGTCGGCGGTACGCTGGATGCTGCCACTGATGGCGGTGATGTGGTGCATCCCGTGCAGCAGGGCCATATCCGCTGTGATGTGCGGGACTGGCTCCGGCCAGGTCTGTGCCTGGATACGTGCCTCGTCACGGTTGGCGATCATCATCTGTGCAGGCGGCGGCAGATGGCTTGTGCCCAGGGTCGCTGCGTCCTCATCAATGAGGAAGCCGGGGCCGTCGGTGGCGATCTCCAGGATCACGCCGTCAGGGTCCTTAAAGTAGATGGACTTGAAGTAGTGGCGGTCATAGGGGCCATCGACCTTGATGCCCAGGTCAGTCAGGCGGCGCTTCCACTTGAGCAGGCCGTTGTCATCCCGCACGCGCAGCGCGAGATGGTGTGTGCCGCCGATACCGGTCATGCCCTTCGGCGCGTCCGGCCACTCGAAGAAGGTGATAGCCGTGCCCGGTGTGCCGGTTTCGTCTGTGAAGTAGAGATGATAGCTGCCGGGGTCGTCGAAGTTGACGGTTTTCTTGATCATGCGCTGGCCCAGCACCCGTGTGTAGAAATCGGCGGTGCGCTGTGCGTCCGCACTGACCAGCGTGATGTGATGCAAACCGAGTATTTCTGCCATGATGTTTGTCCGTTTCTCCTCGTTTAGTCGCGCACCGGACTGTATAGTGATCGTACCGGATGTGCTTCACAGATATGGACGACTCACAGGAGATACTCATTACCTTATAAGTGGACTATAGTCCGTTTATGCTCATCAACTGCTTATGCTGTAGGCGCTATATCCACCAGATACCGTCCTGTTCGCGGGTGCGCTGCACAAGGTCCGTATGGTGCGCGGTCAGATCATGCACTGCCGCGAAATCACCGCTGACGCTGGCATCAGGCGGTGCGCCGAATACGAAAGTGATACGGTCGCGGTCTGTGTCCTGCCAGAGGCCGCGCCAGTGCAGTGTGCTGGTCAACCCGAAGCGGGCGTTCAGGCTGGCAGCCAGCGCGTCCCAGGGTGCTAGCGAACCGTCGAGGACGACACCGGGCAGCCGCTGCCCCTCGGAGACAAGCACCTGCCCGTCGTCACGACTGACGACAGCGACAGCCTGCGCGTCAAAACGTGGGTAGCGCGGCTCTGGCCTGCCAGCGAGCAGATTCTGCACATAGCGCAGGGCGAACCTGCGCCGGAGGTGTGCGAACTCGCGCCGGTTAAATGGGTAGGATTGCAGCGCGACTGTGCCGGAAAGGGCATCCTGCACGCGCATACGGCTGCGCTCGTTGAGTGCCAGCCTAGCGAGTGCGTCAGGCACGAAGAAGCCGTTAGTCCAGCGTTTCATGCGTCTGTCTGAGCAGCTTGCCGCCGGTTTTGCGCCCCAGGAACAGGACGCTCAGGCGGTTCCAGCCTGGCGCATAGTACAGCCCGACCGGGCGCGTGATTGCCGCTGTGATGCCGGTTTCCTCGCGGACCTCGCGCAGAGCACACGCGGCCAGGGTTTCACCCCGGTCCAGGCGACCGCCGGGCACAGCCCAGATTTTGAGGTCCGCCCGTTGTGAGAGCAGCACGTGGCCCGCCTCATCAACGACGATGCAGGCCGCACCCAAGGCGTAAAAAAACTCACTAGCGCTCCGCCCCTTCTTTACGGGCCGTTAAGCCCGTTCTCACGTCGAGTTCGCATAATGCCCATGCACTATAACCCTGACTATTTTCATATGCCAGACCTACGCATTTCAAGGAGCAAGCGCGTTATGACCTCACACATGGAAGAAGCCACCACCCAGAGTCCTGCTGACGCTGCCGGTCGCCTGCGCGTTATGGCGGAGGCTCTGGTCGATGGTGAGATCATCATGGATGGCACCACTTACACCGTGCCCGATAACGTTCACTTTCACATTCAGCTTGACGAAGCTACCGGCGAGGACGCTGGCTACGAGCTTGAGATGGAGATTCGCTGGCCTGTGCCCTTCGCTGCCCGCACCGACGCCGGGGCCGGTTACGGCGAAGATGGCGAGGTGACGCTCTACTATGAGGCGGAAATCGCCAGTCGTGAAGCCGCCGCCAACCATCTGCGTGAACTCGCCAGCAAGTTGTGGGGCGAGCAGTTCAAGCTGGGCGAGCGCAGTGTTAACTTGCCGCCGCAGATCGACCTGACGATTGAAGTCGAAACAGAAGACGGTGCTGCCGGTGCTGCTGATGTAACCAAGCTGGAAATCGAAATCGGCTGGAGCACGTGGGAAATGATGCCCGCCTCTGGCTTCACCCCGCCATTGGTCGAAGC
>JAAUUD010000233.1 GCA_012031655.1 Anaerolineae bacterium
TAGCCGCCGGACCGGGCGCGTGATCCGGCAGAATGTGGCCGTCAGCATTGGGCTGAAGGTGGCCTTCCTGGTGCTGACGCTGGGCGGCGCCACCACGCTCTGGATGGCTGTTTTCGCGGATATGGGCGTTTCGTTGCTGGTGACGGTGAACGGGTTGCGCCTGCTGCGCGACTGAGGTCGCTCACCAGCCCCAGGTGCCCGCCCCGCCCTTGAACGGCCCCACCACCTGGCTGGTGATCCAACCGCCGTAGAAGTCTCCGGCCTGGGCCTGCACCTGCTCGTCATCCACGTAGCAGGCGTCCATCAGGCTGGCGTAGAAGCTCAGGTAATCGCGCATGGGCGCGTAGGCGGCGTTGGGGTTGGGGTAGCTCCAGGCGGCGTTGGGCGCGCTTTTCTCGCCCACGCTCACGGTCCAATAGCGCGCCGCGCCCTTGAACTCGCAGACAGTGCGGCGCTCGGTCTGGGCCAGCACGCCCGGCAGCACGTCCTCCGGCGGGAGGTAGTAGGTGGGCGGGTGGCTGGTCTCCAGCACACGATAGCCGCGCGTGGTTTCTGCAATCGTTTGTCCATTGAACACCACCCGCAGGCGCCGGGGCGTGGCTTCCAGGCGGGGTGGGCGCGGGTAATCCCACACGGACTCTTGACCGGGGCCGGGTTCGATGCGTTGAATACGGTTAAACATCCAGGGACCTCGTTTTACTCCAACTAAACCCTTCTGAAACGCTGCCCAGATGATAGCAAGGGCGCGGCGGGCTGCCCGCCCGGGGGCCGCGTTTTAGCCGCGTGCATCCTGAAGGAGTTGCGGCGGGGCATCCGGCGGGACTTCCAGCGTATTGCCGCTGGGGAATTTGATGGCCAGCTTGCGCGTGCTGCGGTTGATGCGCACGCCATGCTGGCGCAGGCCGATTTTGCGCGGCGCCTGAAACGGCCCCAGCAAAAATACGCTGCGTGCATCGCGCACGGCCACGCCCCACAGGTTGAGCAGCCAATACAGCGGCACAATCCCTGAGGCATGGCCGGGCAAGCCGCCCCCCGCCCCGCTGAGCGCATCCGTCCACTGAAAAACGCCGCCCTGCCGCCGCAACTGCCCCACGATGCCAGCGCTGGCCCGCTCTAAGAGGGTGTAGCTCAGCGCGGGGTGGCCGCCTTCCAGCAGGGCCAGGCCCAGCAGCAGGTCGGGCATCAGGGAACTTGGGTCTCGGCTTCGGCCTGGCCCAGCCGGAAGAGGATGTTAGTCTGCCCACAGGTGATCACCGCGCCATCGCTCAGCGGCACCGAACCAGTCACGGATTTGCCGTTGACCAGCGTACCGTTGGCGCTGCCCAGGTCGATGAGCACCCAGCCTTCGGGCTTTTTCTCGATGGTACAGTGCGGTCGGGAAACCGCGCGGTCTTCCAGGCGGATTTCCCAGGTGGCGCTGGCCACTGCCCGGCCAATCGTCACAGAGTCGGTATAGAGCGGGATTTCGGCGCCTTCTTGCCGCCCGGAGGTGATCATCAGCGGGGGCGCGAGGCGGGGTCCGCCGCCAGGATGAGCGAGCCGGTTTTCATGGCTTCGGCCTGGTCTTCTTCCGTCACCACCGCCGAGAAGTTGACGATGGGCACGTACAGTTTGATCTGGTCGCCATGGGCCAGGGGGTATTCCTCGGAAATCTGTTCGCCATTGACGAAGGTTCCGTTGGCACTACCCAGGTCATTGATCATGAAGACGCCAAATTGATGGGTGATGACGGCATGCTGGCGCGAAACATGTTCTTGTGGAATGCACACTTCGTTATTTTGCTGCGTCCAATCGTCACCGTAGCGCCTTCCGTCAGGACATACTCGCGGCGCTGCTGGGTTTCAGGGTCCTGCCACCAGATTTTCGCCAGTCCTTTCGGTGTGTCGCTCATCTTTTTTTGGGTGGACTCCTGTTTTCAAAATACCGACACTAAACAATTCAGTCTGGCACGTTATAATAGCCCAACCGAGCTAAGTTGTGCAGGTGTAGTTTTCTATGCGACCCATTTACCCCTTTACCGCTATCGTCGGCCAGGACTTGATGAAGCGCGCTCTGGTGCTCAACGCCGTGAATCCCGCTATTGGCGGCGTTCTCATCCGGGGTGAAAAAGGCACAGCCAAGTCCACCGCCGCGCGTGCGCTGGCTGCCCTGCTGCCCGCCCACGCCCAGGAGGGCGAAACAGAAACCTACATCCTGCTGAACGGCCCTTTCGAGGTCACCTATCCTGCGGACTGGTTCGCGGCTGAAAGCCGGAGCGAACTGGTTATCGCTAATGTGCCCACCTTCGGCAACCTGGCCGATGTCAAGCCGGGCGAAGCCGCCATCGGTTCGCTGATTCTCACGGAGGCGGGGCTTGCCACCCTGGAACTGGACCTGGCCACTGCCGACATCAGCGCGGCGCTCAGCGCCTTCACGGCCCTGCTTGTCTCGCTCGATGGGGCAACCCCGGTCGAGCTGGAAGCAACGCCCTATCCCACGGCGCGCCTGGTGCTGCGCCAAATCCTGCCCGAAGGCGAATCCCAGGCGCAGGATGTGGTCTTCTACGCCATCAGGCTCAGCGAGGCTTTGTTCTTCATCTTCGTGGGCGGCAGCCGCCCGGCGAAATTGACGCCCACCTGGCCACCTTTGACCAGATCGTGAGCAGCTTTCGCTATGGCGCAGACGCCACCACATACCAGGCTATGCTCAGCGCGGGCCAGGCCCGCGCAGGCGCCGACCTGGGCTTTGGGGCGCTGGTGGAGGGCAGCCTGGCCTCAGAAGACGCCACCCAGGGCTACGCCCTGGCGCTCGAAGCGGGCGAGCTGCTGGACGTGCAAACCTACGGCCACCTGGGGTTGGACACACGCCTGGCTCTGCTGGATGCCGATGGGAACGAGATCGCCCGCGAAGACGACACCGGACGCGGTTCGGATGCGCGGCTGGTGGTTATGGTGGAAGACACAGGCCGCTATACCCTGCGCGTGGCCGCCTACGGTGCCGGCAGCTACACCTTGCGCGTTGGCCTGCTGGACCTCACCCCCGGCCAGGGCGGCGCACTGGCCTACGGCGAACGCACGGAAGGCTTTATCATCAACGAAGGGGGCGACATCTGGACCTTCCAGGGCCAGGTGGGCGACGTGGTGACCATCGCGGTGGATTCTGGCCTCGACACCACGCTGGAGCTCTACGGCCCGAACGTGGTGCCCGGTAGTGGCGGCTTTCCACTGGCAGAAAACGACGACAGCAACAACAGCGCCAACCCGCTCATTGAAGGCTTTGAACTGCCCATGGATGGCACCTATAGCATTGTGGTGGCGCCTTTCTTTTTTGATGACCTCGGCCTGTATACCCTCTTGTTGCGCCAGGATGAATGAGCAACCCAGGGGGCTGTCGCGCCAGATGGCTCCCCCCGGTCACCACCCAGGCCCCCCCTCCGGGGATTAGGCAATTTCGCACAACATCCCGTATACTGAACAGGCTTGTGGGCATAACAAGCCATTCACCCGGATTAAGGAGCAAAAACGTATGAAACGACTGATCCCCCTGGCCTTGCTGAGCCTGCTGTTGCTGGCCGCCCTGCCCGTGGCCACCGCTCAGGACGGCGACACCGAAACCTACGTTGGGCCAGAAGGTCCCTACGAAATGGACTATCCCGCGGATTGGTTCGCGGAAGCCGGGAGTGGTGACCTGGTCATCGCTAATGTGGAGAACTTCGGCAACCTGGAAGAAGCCAACCCCGGCGAGGCGGGCCTCACCCTGCTGCCGCTGACCGCCGAAGATGCCGTGGGGCTGGGCCTGGACCTGGCCACTGTGGACATCAGCGAGGCCATCAACACCATTAGCGCCTTCTTCGTGGAAACCGGCGACGCCATCCCCGAAGGGCTGGAAGGCGCCAATTACCCGGCGGCGCGCCTGGTAGCGCGCGATGTAGCCCCCGGTGGCGCCCCGGCCCCGCTGGATGTGGCCTTCTATGTGGTCAAGGCCAGCGATGAACTGTTTATGGTCGTTTGTGGGGGCACCCGCCCGGCGAAATTGACGACAGCCTCGCTGCGTTCGATAGCATCGTGAGCAGCTTCCGCTATGGTGCCGACGCCACCACATACCTGGCCCGCCTGGGCAGTGGCGAAGCCCGCGCAGGCGCGGACCTGGGCTTTGGGGCGCTGGTGGAAGGCAGCCTGGAAAGCGCCGACGCCACCCAGGACTACACCCTGGCGCTGGAAGCGGACGAAGTGCTGGATGCCCAGCTCTACGGGCGCGGCGGGCTGGATACAGTCCTGACCCTGCTGGATGCTGACGGTAACGAAGTCACCCGCGATGACGACAGCGGCCTGACCTTCAACGCCCGCCTGATCCATGTGGTGGCAGAAGCCGGCCTCTACACCCTGCGCGCTTCTGCCTACGACGCCGGCGACTTTACCCTGAGCGTTGAGACGCTGGAAGTGACCCCCGGCGGCGGCGCCATTGCCTATGGCGAAACCCTGAGCGGCTTTGTGCTGGGCGAAGACGGCGAAGAATGGACCTTTAAAGGCACCACCGGCGACGTGGTGACCATCGCCGTGGAAGCAACCATCGACACCACGCTGGACCTGCTGGGCCCAGATGGCACCTCGCTGACCACTGACGATGACAGCGGCGGCAACATCAACCCGCTCATTACAGGCTTTGAACTGCCCGCTGATGGCACCTATACCATTGTGGTGGCGCCCTTCTTTAGCGATATCGGCCCCTACGACCTCAGCCTGACCACGGGCGAATAACCCGCCCTGCCCGGCCAGCCCCCCCGTTCAGAAGGTCACGACCTGGCCATCTTTGCGGGGGTCGCTGCCGCCATACAGCACGCCCTCCGCATCCCGCAAAATGATCTGCCCGCTGCCGAACAAGCCGCGCCCCGCCCCGGTCACCGGCGCACGCGGTGCCCCATTTCGGCCAGGCGCGCCATGGTTTCCAGCGGCAGGCCCTCCTCCAGGGCCAGGCGGCTGTCGCCTGTGCCGCTTTCCAGGCAAAAACGCGGGCGGTCCAGCGCGGTCTGCGGGTCCAGCCCGTCATCAACCAGCGCCACCATCATCTGCAAGTGGCCCTGCGGTTGCATAAAGCCGCCCATCACGCCAAAACAGGCCCACAGCGCCCCCTGCCGCGTGGCCAGCGCCGGGATGATGGTGTGAAAGGGGCGCTTGCCGGGGGCCAGCGCGTTGGGGTGGGCCGGTCCAGGCTAAAGAGCGCGCCCCGGTTTTGCAGATGCACGCCCGTCCCACGCGCCACAATGCCGCTGCCCCAGCCCATGTAGAGGCTATTGATAAACGCGCAGGCGTTCCCAGCGCCATCCACCACCGAAAGGTAAACCGTGTCTGAGGTGGCCGGCGGCGTGCCGAACTCCGGCGGCTGCATGGCCCGCTCGGTCGCAATCAGGGCGCGGCGCTCGGCGGCATAGGTTTTGGAGAGCAAACCCGCCACCGGAACCGGCGTGGCCGCTGGGTCCGCCAGGTAATAGCGCGCATCCGCAAAGGCCAGGCGCATGGCCTCCACCAGCCAATGCAGCCGTTCCGGGCTATCCCAGGCCAGGCCGCCCAGCTCCCAGCCTTCGGCAATGTTGAGCGCCTGCAAAGCGGCCAGGCCCTGGCCATTGGGCGGGCATTCGTAGACCGTCACGCCGCGATAATCGGTCTGGATGGGGGTTTCCCAGGTGGAGGTGTGGCTGCGGAGGTCGTCCAGGCTCAGGGCGCCGCCCAGCGCGTGTGCGGTCTCGGCGATGGCCTCCGCCACCCACCCGTTATAGAAGCCCACGGCGCCTTCCTGCGCGACGGTCTCCAGCGTGGCGGCCAGCTCCGGCAGCCGGACCACCTGCCCCACCCG
>JAAUUD010000234.1 GCA_012031655.1 Anaerolineae bacterium
CAGGCGATTTTCGAGAAGGCGCTGCGGATGGCCCAGGGCGGCCTGACCTTTAACCCTGAGTCCATGGCTCTTGCAATCTACATTTTGAAAAGGCATTTAACATTGAATTATAAAGCGATCATCTTCGATATGGACGGCCTGCTGGTCGATTCTGAGCGTATCTGGTTTGAAGCGGAACAGGTGCTGATTGAAAAACGCGGCCATGAATACACCGCCGAAGTCCGCGAGCAGATTATCGGCCTGCGGTTAGACGAATTCATGACCAAGCTGCACCGGATTTATGGCTTTGAGGAGACGGTGCAGCAGCTTACCGAAGAACTGGAACTCCACATGATTGAACTCATTGGCGTGGATGTGAAGCCGCAGCCGGGCGCCCAGGAAATTGTGGAATGGGTACAGGCGCAGGGCATCCCGCACTGCATCGCCTCCAGCGGCGGCAGGCCAAAGCCCTCGTAGAGCGAAGGGTAAACATGCACCGCCGCACGGTTATACAGCGCGGGCAGGGTGCCAAAAGGGACGCCCCCCAGCCAGATCACCTGCTCGCGCAGGCCGTGCTGCTCGATGGCAGCCACGCTGCTTTCATACAACCAGCCTTTGCTGCCAACCAGGACCAGGGGGGCAGGTCCGCGCGTTGCGCTTTGAGTAACGCATAGGCGGCCATCAGGTTGGAAAGATTTTTGCGGGGCTCGATGGTGCCCACAAAGAGCAAATAGCGCGGTGGGAGGGGGTAAGACAGCAACGTTCTCTCCACTTCGGCTGGCTCCAGCACGCGAAAGGCCGGGTGCGGCGCCTCCCAGATCACGCGAATATGGTCCTCGCGAACGCCCAGCAATTCCACCAGATCATCCTGCGTGGCGGCAGAAACCGCGATGATGCGCGCCGCCTGCCGAACTGATTGGGCAATTTGCCCGGCGTAATAGCGCTGGCTGGCACGGGTTTGCAACTCCGGAAAGCGCAGGAAAGCCAGGTCGTGCACGGTGATGACGTAGTGACGGGCACCCCAGCGCGGCGGGATGAAGTCCGGGCTGTGTAGCAGATCAAGCCGCCTGGGGAGCAGTTCCAGGCCCAGCGCGCTCCGCTCCCAGCGATGATGACAGGGCGTGAAGCAATTCACGCGGTGCATCGCCAGATGCTTGGGGGCCAGAGTTTCCTGGGCGCGGAAGTTGTGTAACACCAGCCACTCCACCGGGGCTTCCAGAAGGGCCAGCCCCGCCACCAACTGCCGCATATACTCTGCGATCCCGCCCTGGCGATAGTAGGTCAGGCGTACATCGATGCCCACACGCGGTTCCATAGGGCCATTATACCTCTGCCAGGTGCTTTTTGGACGCCGATTTTCCCACGCCCTAAACCCACCATGCCCAGCAAGAAATGAGCATGTTATAGTTGAGGGTGTGAGAGTGCAGGCGTAAGGAGGTAGGGTTATGGATAACTTGCAAACGGCCCGTATGATCGAATGGTTAGATGAAGAACGCCGCCGTGACAAGGCAACAATGGCTCAACTTCAGGAGCGACTTCAGCTCCAACAAGAGCAAATTGAGCAACTCAACCGGCAATTGCATGGCGTTGAAAACGAGCAGTCCTCAATGCGGACGCAGTTCATCACCCGCAACCGTGAGCAAGAACTGGTTGACCTCATCCGCAAAGACCTGGACCAGACGGTAGAAGCGCTGGAAGCCAAGCGCCTGACCGCCGAGCGCGAACAAGAGCGGCGCAACGAGGTCGCCCGCGAAGCCATCCTGCAACCCCTGCGTCAGCTGGAAACCCGCGTTGATGGCGCCCAGGAGTCCATCAAAGAGCTTCAGGGCATCCGTGCCCAACACGACCGCCTGATGTCGGCCATGGCGGCTTTGCAACAACGCACGGATGAAGTTGCTAAGAAGATCGAAGAGCCAGAACGGCGCATCATCTTTCTGGAAGAGCAGCGCCGCCAGGATGCACGCCGCCTTTCGGATGTCCAGAGCAGCCTGCCAGAACTCCAGAAGAACATCGACCAGCTCAAGCCGCGCCTGGACCTGCTCGAGGGCCTCACACGCGGCAACGAGCGACGCCTCATCGACCTCCAAAACGCTGAAACCGCCCGCCGGGCCGAAATCCAGCAATTTCTGGATCAGCAAATCCTCGAAGGCCAACAGCGCGAGCAACAGGTCACCGAACTGGTGCGCCGCGTGGGGATCTATGACGAAGATATGCGCCGCAATATGGAGCGCTTCGAAAGCTGGGCAGAGACGCACCGCACCATGAAGAAAATCGTGGACGACTTCGAGCGGATTGGCGACCGTCTGGAACGTCGGATTAACGAAGTGGCGGAGATGCAACGCCTGGCCGAAGAACGCTTCCGCGCCGAGTGGAACGACTGGCAATCCGATGACCAGGTCCGCTGGAAGGAATTCACCGTCAGCCACGATGAATCCTGGCGCATCCACGACCGCGAATTGCAGGAACTCCGCAAGCTGCTACGCGAGACCAACGAAAGCATGAGCCCCTTGCGCCACAGCGTGGAGCGCGTCTGGAAGCTGCAACGCGCTCAGGCCGAGCTTTACCGTGACCGTTACCAGGCGCTCCTGGTGGAATATGATCGGCCTCAGGAAGTGCTGAGCAGCAGCAACGGCCTGAGCGCCAATGGGGAAAGCGAACCGCACCGCTAATGCAACCCTTGCCGGTCCAGGTCCGACCTGGCTACAACTATACGCACCTGCAAAAAGAAAACCGGGGCGGCTGGAATTGCTGGCTCACGGGTTGTTGTGGGTGCTTTGGGAGCCTGGGCATCATGCTGGTGTTGGGCCTGCTGGTGATCATCGGCGGGCTGCTGGCTTACCAGGCCAATCCCCCTGAGCCGGTGACTATCCTTATCCTGGGTGGCGATGCACGCCCCGGCACCAATCAGGAGCAAATCGCCCGCACGGATAGCATCATGCTATTGACGGTGAATCCCCGTCAGGAAAGCGTGAGCCTGCTCTCCATCCCACGTGGGGTCTTTATTACCTCGCCGCAATATGGCACCCTGATGGCCAATACCATCATTCGGAATGCCGAGCTTAACGAACCGGGTAGGGGCATCCCGGCCATGCGCTATTCTATGGAATACACCCTGGGCACCGAGATCGACCACTATGCGCGGCTCAACTTTCAGGCATTTGTAGAGATGGTGGATGCACTGGGCGGCATTGAAATTGATGTCCCCAAGCGCATCGTAGACGACACCTACCCCACCCACGCGGGCGGCATCATGCGGATTGAATTTCAGCCGGGGCTACAGCAGATGGACGGCGAAACAGCCCTCATTTATGCCCGCACCCGGCACGGCGATGATGATTACCAGCGCGCCACGCGCCAGCAACAGGTGGTAAACGCCGTGCTGGAAAAACTGGTGAACCCAGCTAATGCGCATCGCCTGCCGGCTGTGCTGCGCGTGATTGAGGATAATGTGGAAAGCGACATGTCCATCGATGATTTTTGGGCGCTGGCTCCGGGCATCCTGCTCTATGGCAATAATCCAGACGCCATCGAACGACTGGTCATTGAACGCGAACACCTCTATTATACAGATGGCAACCCACACCTGAACCTGGATACAATTGAGGTGTGGCTTGACCAACACGTGCGGTGAGCACAAGCTCGTGCAGTTCAAAAACCAAACTCAGCCCGTGTAACGGCTTGGCCTCCCCTGGCGTCGAGCCGGAAGCTTACGGATTAATCTAGGCTCTGGGAGGGTTGTTGCATGACGCAAGAATTTACCATTCAGCTTGAAAAACTGGGCCAGGTGGCGCCCCTGCTCAAGGAGCACGGGTTGGATGCCTGGCTCATCTTCGTGCGGGAAACGACGCTTACCCCTGACCCCGCCCTTGACCTGGTGGTGGGCCTGAGCATGACCTGGCTCTCGGCGTTCATTTTCACCCCAGATGGCCAACGAATCGCCATTGTGGGCCGCTATGACGTGGATAGCGTGCGGGCGATGGGCGGCTTCAGCGAGATCATCGGCTATGATCAGGACATCAAGCCGCACCTCAGCGAAGTCTTTATGCGGTTTTCACCGGCGACCATTGCGCTTAACTTTTCAGAGAACGACCCAGCCTCGGATGGCCTCTCGCATGGTCTGTGGCGCCTGCTGAATATCGCCCTGGCTGAAACCCCCTACAAGCACACCCTGGTGAGCGCAGAAAAGCTCATTGGCGCGTTGCGGGGCCGCAAAACCGATTCCGAAATCGACCGGATGCGGGTTGCCATCCAGACCACGGAAGAAATCGTCAAGCAACTGAGCGGGCGCCTGCGCCTGGGCCTGAACGAAGTGGAAGTCAGCGAGATGGTGCAAACCCTGATGGCTGAGCATCAGGTGACGCCCGCCTGGCCGCACTGCCCAAACATCACCGCAGGCCCCTACTCCCCGATTGGCCATGCCATGCCCAGCCCAGAACACCGCATCGAACCCGGCACCCTGCTCCACCTTGATCTGGGCGTGGTGCAGGGAGAGTATGTGTCGGACCTGCAACGCGTCTGGTACTTCCCGAAGATGGGTGAACCCAGCGTGCCAGCCCCGGTGCAGAAAGCCTTTGATGCGGTGCGCGGGGCCATCCTGGCTGCGCCCGCGTGCTCAAACCCGGGGTGCCGGGCTGGGAGGTGGACGCCGCCGCGCGAGCCTTCATCACCGACCAAGGCTATCCAGAATATCAGCATGCGGTGGGGCACCACCTGGGGCGCACGGTGCACGATGGCGCCGGGGTGCTGGGGCCGCGCTGGGAGCGCTACGGCAAAACCCCGGAAAGTTTGGTTGAAGTGGGCAATATCTTTACGCTGGAATTGGGGGTTAAGGTGCCGAACTATGGCTTTGTTGGCCTGGAAGAAGATGTGCTGGTCACCGCAGATGGGCTGGAGTGGCTCTCAACGCCGCAGGTTCAGTTGATGGTCGTGGGCTAAGTGATCATCGAAACGCTGCTCTACAACGGCGAAATTCACACGCTTGACCCCGATCAACCAAAAGTCAGCGCGCTGGCCATCCATGGCGAACGCATCCTGACCAGCGGAGACGATGCAAGCCTGTTGGCTCTGGCCGGTCCGCAAACCCGGCGCGTTAACCTGGAGGGGCGTTGCGTGTTGCCTGGCCTGGTAGACGCCCACATTCATTGGGAAAACACCGCCAAATATCGGCATAGTGTCTTTCTGGGCGGTGTGGCTAGCCTGGGAGTAGCGCTGGAACGCATCGCAACACGCCTGGCCACGCTGGATCCAGAGGAATGGCTGCTGGGCAATGGTTGGGCCCAAGCCGATTGGGATCCGCCACACTTCCCTGCTCATGCAGACCTAGACCGCCTGACCGGAGACCGTCCGGCTTATCTGGTAACCAAGTCTGGCCATGCTGCCTGGGTGAATAGCGCAGCGCTACGCCTGGCCGGGATTAACCGCCACACTGAAGACCCTGCTGGCGGCAAAATAGGCCGGGATGCCCAGGGCGAGCCAGATGGCATCTTGTTCGAAGCCCCGGCGATGCAGCTCGTTAGCCGCCATATCCCCAAACTAACGCCCGCAACCCTGGCCGCTTGGATGCTGGAAGCCCAGCAGGGCGCCTGGGCAAGCGGCCTGGTGGGCCTGCACGACTATGATAATCCCTCGTGCCTGGTGGCATTGCAACTGCTGCGCGAAGCCGGGACACTTGGCCTGCGCGTGATCAAGCAGATCAATGACCCTTTTATTGAACACGCCCATGCCCTTGGCTTGCGCGCGGGCTTTGGGGATGCCTGGTTGCGCCTGGGTGCGCTCAAGATTTTTGCAGATGGTGCCCTGGGGCCGCGTACAGCCTGGATGCTGGCC